>NZ_JBHYTK010000019.1:0-75065 GCF_042749255.1 Streptomyces sp. NPDC059524
GTGGAGCGGGCCGGGGCCCGGGTGGTGGAACCAAGGGCCCGCCTGGTGGAACCGGGCCGGTGGTACGCGGTGGCCGTGGCGGTCCACGGTGTTCGTCACGGCGTTCGTGCTGCTCGGGTCGAGCTTCGCGGGGCACGGCCAGGCCGACCGGGTCCAGCTCGACGTGTTCGCCCGCCTTCTGCTGCTCGCCGCCGGGCTCGCCCTGCTGTGGCGGCAGCGGTACCCCGTCGTCGTCGCCTTCGGCACGGCCGTGCTGGCGCTCGTCTATCTGGGCGCCGGATATCCGTACGGGCCCGTCTTCCTCACCGTGGCGCTGGCCTGCTTCTCCGCGATCGTCGCCGGGTACCGGTGGGCCGCGTGGGGCGCGGTCGGGCTGCTCTGGCTCGGGCATCTCGTCGTCGCGCACTGGCTCTACCCGCACCTGCCGCCCGCCCACGACGACGCCGCGTCCTGGGGGCAGGAAGGGCTGATCCTCGCCTGGGTGCTCGCCATCGTCGCCGTCGCCGAACTGGCCCGGGCGCGCCGCGAGCAATGGCAGCAGGCCCGCGCGGAACGGGAACGGGCCGCCCGCCGGCGCGCCGACGAGGAACGGCTGCGCATCGCCCGCGAACTCCACGACGTCCTCGCCCACTCCCTCTCCGTGATCAACGTGCAGGCGGGCGTCGGCCTCGCCCTGCTCGACGGCGACCCGGAGCAGGCACGCACCGCGCTCACCACCATCAAGGCCGCCAGCAAGGAGGCCCTCGGCGAGGTGCGCCAGGTCCTCGACACCCTGCGGACGCCCGGCGACGCGCCCCGCGCCCCGGCCCCCGGACTCGACCGGCTGCCCGAACTCGTCGAGCAGGCCGGCCACGCCGGACTCACCGTCGACGTCGCTACGGAGGGGAAGCCGGTGCCGCTCGCGCCCGGCGCCGACCTCGCCGCGTTCCGCATCGTGCAGGAGGCGCTGACCAACGTCGTACGGCACTCCGAGTCCCGGCGGGCCCGGGTGCGGGTGCGGCACGACGCCGACGCCGTGATCCTCACCGTCGACGACGACGGGCCCGCGAGCCACGCCGAAGCCGGCGGCAGCGGCAACGGACTCGCCGGAATGCGGGAGCGGGCGGCCGCGCTCGGTGGCACGATCGAGGCGGGCCCGCGGGCCGACGGCGGATTCCGGGTCGTCGCCTCGCTGCCGCGCACACCGCCGGCCGCGTCGCCGGCTCCGCCCGCACCGTCATCGGAGGCACCCCGTTGATCCGTGTCCTGCTCGCCGACGACCAGTCGCTGGTCCGCGCCGGATTCAAGGCGCTGCTCGACGCCCAGCCCGACATCGAGGTGGCGGGCGAGGCCGCCGACGGGGAGGCGGCGGTCCGGATGGTCCGCGAACTGCGGCCCGACGTCGTGCTCATGGACATCCGGATGCCGCTGCTCGACGGGCTCGCGGCGACGCGGCGCATCGGTTACGACCCGGACCTGTCGGCCGTACGCGTCGTCATGCTCACCACCTTCGAGCTCGACGAGTACGTCTTCGAGGCGATCCGCGCCGGGGCGTCCGGGTTCCTCGTCAAGGACACGGAGCCCGACGAACTGCTGCGGGCGGTGCGGGCCGTCGTGGACGGGGACGCGCTGCTGTCGCCCGGGGTGACCCGGCGGCTGATCTCCGAGTTCGCCGCGCGGTCGAAGGAACCGGCTGCGGTGGGGGCGCTCGCGGAGCTCACGGAGCGGGAGCGGGAGGTGATGGCGCTGGTCGGGATCGGGCTGTCCAACGAGGAGATCGCGCGGCGGCTCGTCGTCAGTCCGCTCACGGCGAAGACGCACGTGAGCCGGACGATGGTGAAGCTCGGTGCACGCGATCGGGCCCAACTGGTCGTTCTGGCCTACGAATCGGGCCTGGTCCGGCCGGGCTGGCTGGGCTGACCGCCGCGCGCGTGCTGGGCGGCCCTCGGGGTGGGTTCCGGGCGTGTGGCGCGGCTGCGGGTCGGTGGGGCTTCTCGCGCAGTTCCTCGCGCCCCTGACGGGGCGAGTCCGGCCCGGGACTTGATCAGTCCCGTTCCGCCTGGGGTGGCAGGGCGCTCGTCCCGCGGCGGGTTCGGCGTGGGGTGTGCGCGTGTGGGGCGGCTGCGGCCCCGGTGGGGCTTCTCGCCCAGTTCCCGGCGCCCCTGACGGGGCACGGGGAAGAGGGACCGGCTCGCACCCCCGTGGCGGGCCGGTCCCTCTCGTGCGGGGTGGGGTCAGTCCCGTACGGGGACGCGGTCCTCCGCTGTCTCCGGTACGGAGCGGGCCACGACCACCGAGTCTCGCGAGCGGATGCGCCGCAGGCCCGGCAGCGTGATCAGCAGGCCCACCACGGCGATCGCGGTGACCACCACGAGGCCCGGCCGGAAGCTGTCGAGGACGGCCTGCGGGGAGGAGCCCTCCGGGGCGTTCGCGGTCACGACCGCGGTCACGACGGCGAGGAAGATCGCCCCGCCCACCTGCACGGATGTGTTCAGGAGGCCGGAGACCATGCCCTGTTCGTCGTCGTCCACACCATTGGTGGCCTGGATGTTGAGGGACGGGAAGACCAGGGCGCACGCGGCGCCGATCAGCAGCATCGTCGGCAGGATGACGACCGCGTAGACGGGGTCGAGGTTGATCCGGAGGAAGAGCGCGTAGCCGACGACCATCAGCCCGAAGCCGACCGCGATGAGCCGCGGCGTGCCGAACCGGTCCACGACCGCGCCGACCTTCGTCGAGGACAGCGCCACCAGCGCACCCGCCGGCAGGAACGCCAGCGCCATGCTGAGCGCCGACCAGCCGAGCAGCGACTGCAGGTAGAGCGTCGCGAGGAACTGGAAGCTGACGTACGAGCCGAAGAAGGTCATCGCGCCGAGCTGGGCCCGGATCTGCGAGCCGGAGCGCAGCACGCCGAGCCGGATCAGCGGGCCGGGCGAGCGCCGCTCGATGCGGACGAAGAGGGTGAGGAGGACGGCGACGGCGAGGAAGGAGAGGAGGGTGCGGGGCGAGCCCCAGCCGGCCTCCGGCGCCTGGACCACGGTGAAGACGAGCAGCAGCATCGACAGAGTGCCGGTGACGGCGCCCGGGACGTCGTAGCCGCGGTGGTTCTCCTCCTTGGCGCTGTGCGGGATGAGCTTGATGCCGACGAGCAGCGCGATCAGGGCGATCGGCGCGGGCAGCAGCATCGTCAGGCGCCAGCTGGCCTCGGTGAGCAGTCCGGACAGGACGAGGCCCATGGAGAAGCCGGTGGCGGCGCAGGTGGTGTAGATGGACAGGGCGCGGTTGCGGACCGGGCCCTCGGCGAACGTCGTCGTGATGATGGAGAGGCCGGCCGGTGCGGTGAAGGCCGCGCTGAGGCCCTTGATGAACCGGCTGGCGATGAGCAGCGGCCCGGAGTCGACGAGTCCGCCGAGTACGGAGGCCAGGGCGAAGACGCCGAGCGCGATCAGGAAGACGCGGCGCCGCCCGAGCAGGTCGGCCGCGCGGCCGCCGAGCAGCAGCAGGCCGCCATAGCCCAGGATGTAGCCGCTGACGACCCACTGGAGGGTCGCCGTCGAGAGGCCGAGTTCGGTGCCGATCGAGGGCAGGGCGACGCCGACCATCGAGACGTCGAGCGCGTCGAGGAACATCGCGGCGCAGAGTACGAGCAGGGTCCCCCACAGCCGGGGCGACCAGTGGGACTGGTCCGGTGCGGTCGACGGATCCTTGGCGGTCGGCTCCGGGGACAGCGGAGCGGACGCCGCGGCGTCGGTGAGCGGAGAGGTCATGCGCAGCACACTACATGCACATGCATTGACTGCAAGTGCATTTAATTCCGATGCAACAAAGGGCGTCTTTTCTGCTACGGTGCGGTTATGACGGCACAGGAGTCGGAAGCGAGGGCCGGCGCGGGCCTCGTGGATCAATGGCGGGACATCCTCGCCAAGCACGCGCGCACCATGTGTGAGCTCGACCGCGAGCTGCACGGACACGGCCTGGGCGCCAGCGACTTCGAGGTGCTCGACGTGCTCGCCGAAGGCACCCCGCAGGACGACTCCGCCGGGTTCCGCGTGCAGGAGATCGCCGGCCAGGTCCACCTGAGCCAGAGCGCCCTGTCCCGGCTCATCGGCCGCCTGGAGAAGGACGGCCTCGTCGCGCGCGGCATGTGCAGCGAGGACCGTCGCGGCGTACGGGTGTGCCTGACGCCGAAGGGGCGGGCGCTGCACGCCGAGGTGCGGCCGCTGCAGCGGGCCGTCCTGAGCCGGATGCTGGAGTCCGGCGCCTGACGGCCCGCGCGGCCCGCCGTCTCAGCCCCAGGTGATCGCCGAGTTCTCCCGCCACAGTGTGGCGACGGAGGCGTCGCCGCTCACGGACGGGAACGGCGCGCGGTTCCACAGCGCCACGTACAGGCGCGCGGCGGTCCCGGCCACTTCGCAGTCGGCCTCGCCCGCGTCGCCGGACTCGGTCGCCGGGGGCTCCTGACCGATCCGTACGGTCCACACGCGGTCGGCGTCCGTCGCCCGCACCCGCAGCACCTTGGGCGCGTCGGACCGCACCCGGCTCTTGGGGCGGGCGTGCATGCCGAGGAGCAGTTCCTCGATCCCGTCGACGGCGAGCTCGCGCGGGACGGTGTCCGGCGCGGCCGCTAGCGCCGACTGGGCGTCCACGCGGTGCACGGTCGTCTCGTGCGCCTGCCGCCTCGCCCAGAACGCGAGCGGCGACGGGGCGGGCAGGAAACTCCAGCACGCCACGTCGGGCGCGGCGTGCGTGAGCGTGTCCACGAGCTGGGCGTGCCCCTCCCGGAACCAGGCGATGAGCGCCTCCCCGTCGAGATCGGGCAGCCCTCCGTCGGGGTGGTACGAGGTGTGGCCCTCCGCGACGAAGGCCGCGGCCCAGCGGTGCACCATGCCCGTGTGCCGCAGCAGGTCGCGGATCTGCCAGTCGGGGCAGGTGGGGACCTTGGCGTCGGTCCCGGCCCGCTCGGCGGCGTCCGCGAGCGCGCGGCCCTCCCGGTCGAGGGCCTGAAGGTGTTCGGCGATGTCCATGGGGTGAGTGTGCCGGGTGAAGCCCGCCCCCGGGCAGGAGTTTTTCTCTGTTCTCCTGCGGCCTCAAATGCGTTGCCGGGGAAGGGAGGAGCCGCTAGGTTCGGTGCGCCGTCCGCCCGTTCGGGAGGAGCGGCGCCGTCGACGAGGAGGTGTGGAGCACATGCGCAGGAGTGCCCGGCAGTCGGACCCCCGTACCGCCCATGACCGCATCCTCATCACGGAGACACCTTGTCGCTGCACCTCACCCCGCTGACCGACCCCGCCGACGGGCCGCACGGCCGACGTCTGGCATGGCTGGCGTCCGACGCCGACGAGCACCCCGTCGGCACCGCCTTCCTGCGCCTGTTCACCGACCCCGGCCAGCAGCACCTGGCCGAGCTGACGCTGCGCGTCCACCCCGACGAGCGCCGCAAGCGCGTCGGCTCCCGGCTGCTCGACGCCGCCGTGGCCGCCGCCCGGGACGAGGCCCGGCGCAGCGTCGTCGCGCAGGCCGACGCAGGCTCGTCCGCCGACCGGTTCCTGCCCGCGCGCGGCTTCCGCAAGGTCCTCACCCTGCGGTACGCCCGGCTGCCGCTGGCCGACGTGGACGCCGCCGCACTCGCCGAGACCGTCGAGCGCCCGCATCCCGGCTACCGGCTGGAGGCCTGGCAGGGCACCGTCCCCGACGAACTGGCCGTCACGTTCGCCGCGTCGCGCCGGGCCATGGACGACATGCCCATGGACGACACCGACTACGGCACGGTGACCTGGGACGTGGACCGGGTCCGGGCCGTCGCGCGGGCCGTCGCGGCGCGCGGCGACCGGCTGGACACCGTCGTGGCCGTCGACACCTCGGACGGTTCGATCGCCGGGTTCACCGAACTCGTCACGCCCGGCGACGGCACCGGCGACGGTCAGCACTACGGCACGGGTGTCCTGCCCGAGCACCGGGGACACGGTCTCGGCCGCTGGATGAAGGCCGAGTCGATCCGCCGGGCCCACCGTGACCTTCCGGGCCTCGGCGGCCTGCTGACGGACACGGCGGACAGCAACGCGCACATGCGGCACATCAACGACAGCCTCGGCTACGTGCCGACGCACACGACGCACCAGTACCAGCTGGACCTCTAGCAGCGTACGGGCGGGCCGGGCGGGGGATCTCCCTGCTCGGCCCGCCCTCGTGTGCGTACGCGGGTCGGGCCTGCGCCCTGGGCCGGCCAGGCCCTTCAGGCCTCAACTGCCGACCGCCACCCGCCGCGTCGCGAACCCGATCGTCGCCGCCACCGCCGCGAGCAGCGCCACGCTGGTGAGCGCCGCCGGCAGCGAGAACCAGTCGGCCATGAAGCCGATGGCCGGCGGGCCGAGCAGCATCCCGCCGTAGCCGAGCGTCGACGCCGCCGCGACGCCTGTCGGGCCCGCGAGCGCCCCGGCCCGCTCGACCGCGACGGGGAAGAGGTTCGCGAGGCCGATCCCGGTGATCACGAACCCGGCCAGCGCGAGCCAGACGGAAGGTGCCAGGGCGCCGAGCAGCATGCCGGCCGCGCCCGTCGCCCCGCCCGCCACCAGCGTCCGGGTCCTGCCGAGCCGTTCGAGCAGAGCCGTGCCGCTGAGCCGGCCGATCGTCATGGCGAACGCGAAGCACGCGTAGCTGGCGGCGGCGACGCCCGGGTGGGCGCCCAGGTCCTGCTCCATGTGCAGCGCGCTCCAGTCCGCGAGCGCGCCCTCCCCGTACGCCGTGCACAGGGCGATGAGACCGAAGACCAGCACGATGCCTCGGGTGCCGCGTCGTGTGTCTCGGGGCTGTTCGGTGGGGGCCGGGAGCTGCTCGGGCGGGCGCGGGGCGGGGTGGCGCAGCAGGGTCGGGGCCGTGACCGCAGTGACGACCAGGCCGATCACGGTGATCGCGAGGAGGTGCCGGGTGGGGGACAGGTGCCCCGCGACCAGCCCGCCGAGGCCCGAGCCCACCATGCCGCCCAGGCTGAACGCGGCGTGGAAACTCGGCATCACGGGGCGGCGCAGCGCGGCGACCAGATCTACGGCGGCGCTGTTCATCGCCACGTTGATGCCGCCGTACGCGGCGCCGAACACGAGCAGCACCAGGCCGAGCGTGACGGGGCTGTGGGTGAGCGGCGGCAGCGCCACGGTCAGCGGGAGCAGGACGCCACAGGCGACCGTGACCGTGTGACTGCCGAACCGGCGGCACAACCGCCCCGTCAGCATCATCGTCACCACGGCCCCGGCCGACACCCCGAGCAGCGCGAGCCCCAGCGCGCTCGCGGAGGCCCCGGTCTGCGCCTTGATCGCCGGAATCCGCACCACCCACCCGGCGAAGACGAACCCGTCGAGGGCGAAGAACACGGTCAGGGCGATACGCAGCCGGGTCAGCGGGGCGTTGCGCGGGGCGTCGGCGTTGACGGTCCGGAGTTTGTTCAGTAGCGGCACAAACTCAGGGTAGGGGTGTGGGGCGGGCCCGGACAAGACGGCCTGAGTGAGAGGTGGCCCGCACTCGAGGTGGGCGGGCTTGATGTGGGTGGGGGTGTGGGTGTGCGTGTGGGTGCCGCTGCCGGTGGTGGCGGTGCCGATCCGGCGCCCGGCCGCGCGGTGGGGTCGAGGTAGCCCGAGAGCCCGAGAGCCCGGCGAGGTCCGCGCTGTTCAACTACCGGGCCGAGCCCGCCTTCGGCTCGATGGCCGGTGTCGGCCTGAACCCGCCCTGGCTCGACGGCCGGATTCGGCTCAAGTTCGCCTTAGGCCCGGCAGGGGGGTCTGCGGGTCTGAGCCCGCCCCTGGCCCTGTGTCCGGTGTCGGCCCGAGTTCGCCCTTGGCCCGATGGCCGGTGTCGGCCCGAGCCGCTCCTGACCTGATGGTGGTTGGCGGGCGCGATTCCCCATGGCTCCGTAGCGGCTGTCGGTCCGAGCGCGCTCCTGGCGCGATGGCTGCGGCCGGCCCGAGTCCGTCCCCAGCCCCCCGACGGCCCATCCCGTACCGGCCCGAGCGCGCCGCCCCTACGGGCGCCGTCGTCCGAGGCGCCCTCAGCCCTTCCTCAGACCGCCACCACGGTCACGCCCGCCTCCTCGAAGCGGGCCAGGACCTCCGGGGGTGCCGCCGTGTCCGTGACCAGGACGTCCAGGGCGGACACGTCGCAGATGCGGGCGAAGGCGCGCTGGCCGAGCTTGCTGGAGTCGGCCGCCACGATCACGCGTTCCGCGCGCTCGCACAGGAGGCGGTTGATCGCTGCCTCCGCCTCGTCGTGCGCGGACGCGCCGTGCGTGACGTCCAGGCCGACGACGCCGAGGACGGCGGTGTCCATCGTGATCTGGCCGAGGACCCCGTCGGCGAGCGGGCCGATGAGTTCGTAGGACTGGGGGCGGGCCACCCCGCCGGTGAGCACGATCTTGAACTGGGGGCGCACCGCCAGCTCGTTCGCGATGTTCAGCGCGTTCGTGACGATCGTCAGCGCGGGCGTGCCGGAGGAGAAGTCGGGGCGGACGGCCAGCGCGCGGGCCACCTCGGTCGTCGTCGTGCCGCCGGTGAGGCCCACCGCCTCGCCGGGCGTGAGGAGTTCGGCGACCGCCTTCGCGATGCGCTGCTTCTCGGCGGCCCCCAGCGCCGTCTTGTACCGCAGCGGCAGCTCGTAGCTGACGCCGTGCACGACGGCGCCGCCGCGCGTGCGCACGAGCATCTGCTGCTCCGCCAGTTGATCGAAGTCGCGCCGGATCGTCGCGGCCGAGACGCCGAGTTCGGTCGCCGCGTCCTCCACGTCGAGCCGGCCGCGCTCGACGAGCAGCTCGAGAAGGGACTTCCAGCGGGCGTCGCGGGACATGCGCGGTCTCCATTCGTCGAGCGGCCCGTTCGTCACCGGAACCCTAGCCGGTGTGCGCGCGAATGCTTGATAATGCTTGAAAGATAGCTATACCTTGCAGGAACAAGCAAGAGAGCGAATCGCGCTGGGTCAGCGCGCCGAACCGGGGAGTGGGGCACGGCATGAGCCATGTCGAGAACGAGCTGAACAGCCAGCCGGAGTGCTGGACGCGGGCCGCGGGCCTGGCCGCCCAGCACAAGGCGGCGCTGCCGCAGGCGGGGGAGCGGGTCGCGATCGTCGGCTGCGGCACCTCCTGGTTCATGGCGCAGGCCGCCGCCGTGCTGCGCGAGGAGTCCGGACAGGGCGAGACCGACGCCTTCGCCGCCTCCGAGTTCCCGGCCGGGCGCCGTTACGACCGGGTCGTCGCGCTCACCCGCTCCGGCACCACCACCGAGGTCCTCGACCTGCTGGCCGCCCTCAAGGGCACGGGCCGCACCACCGCGATCACCGGTGACCCCGAGACCCCGATCCGCACCGCCGCCGACGACCTCGTGGTCCTCGAGTTCGCCGACGAGCAGTCCGTCGTGCAGACCCGCTTCGCCACCACCGCGCTCACTCTGCTCCGCGCCCACCTCGGCCTGCACACCGAGCAGGCCGTCGCCGACGCCCGTACGGCGCTCGCCGAGCCGCTGCCCGCGGGCCTCGACGCCTGTGAGCAGTTCACCTTCCTCGGTCGCGGCTGGACCGTGGGTCTCGCCAACGAGGCGGCGCTCAAGATGCGCGAGGCCTCCCTGTCCTGGACCGAGGCGTACCCCGCGATGGAGTACCGCCACGGCCCCATCAGCGTCACCACCCACGGCACCGCCACCTGGATGCTCGGCGAGGCCCCCGAGGGCCTGGCCGAGCAGGTCGCCGGGACCGGCGCGCTGTGGGTGGAGGGCCGCCTCGACCCGCTGGCCGAACTGGTCCGCGCCCAGCGCCTCGCGGTCGCCGTCGCGGCCCGCCGGAACCTCGACCCCGACCAGCCGCGCCACCTCACGCGCTCCGTGATCCTCGACGCCAACTGACCATCGCGTCACCGTACTTGAAAGGGGACATCCCGTGCCTCTCGCAGCAACGGGGACGCTCGTCGGCGCGGCGGCCGCCCGCCGCGGCGCGGTCGCCGCGTTCAACGTCATCACCCTGGAGCACGTCGAGGCCGTCGTGGCGGGGGCCGAGGCCGTCGAGGCCCCGGTGATCCTCCAGATCAGCGAGAACGCGGTGCGCTACCGCTACGGCCGGCTGCTGCCGCTGGCCCGCGCGGCCGCCGCCGTCGCCGATTCCGCCGGCGTCGACGTCGCCCTCCACCTCGACCACGTGCAGAGCGACGAGCTGCTGCGCCAGGCCGCCGACGCGGGCTTCAGCTCGGTCATGTACGACGCGGCGAAACTGCCCTACGACGAGAACCTGGCCGCGACCCGCGCCGCCGCCGACTGGGGCCACGCCAACGGCCTGTGGGTGGAGGCCGAGCTCGGCGAGGTCGGCGGCAAGGACGGGGCCGCGCCGCTCGACGCCCACGCGCCGGGCGCCCGCACCGACCCCGGCGAGGCCCGCGGCTTCGTCACCGACGCGGGCGTGGACGCGCTCGCCGTCGCCGTCGGCTCCTCGCACGCCATGACGACCCGCACCGCCACCCTCGACCACGACCTGCTCAAGCGGCTGGCCGAAGGCCTCGACGTGCCGCTGGTCCTGCACGGCTCCTCCGGCGTCCCCGACGCCGAGCTCGCCGAGGCCGTGCGCGGCGGCATCGCCAAGGTGAACGTGGGCACGGCGCTCAACATCGCGATGACCGGCGCCATCCGCGAGTTCCTCGCGGCGCACCCCGACGCGGTGGACTCCCGCAAGTACCTCACCGTCGGACGCGAGGCCATGATCCGCACGGTCAGCGACCTGATCATGGTGCTGCGCGGCTGACCGGCCGCCCCCCGGCGGACCCGGGCGAGAATGGCCGTATGAACGAGCTCTTCGCCCGGGACCGCAGGGAGATCACCCCCGGCGCCGTGCACCTGCCCGACTGGCTCGGCGCCGAGGCGCAGCGGCACCTGGTCGAGAGCTGCCGCACCTGGGCCGCTCCGCCCGCGGGCCTGCGCGAGGTACTCCTCCCCGGCGGCGGTGCCATGACGGCCCGTCAGTTCTGTCTGGGGTGGCACTGGTACCCGTACGGCTACTCTCGCACCGCTGTCGACGGCGACGGGCAGCCCGTGAAGCCGATGCCCGGCGAACTCGCGGAGCTCGGACGCCGGGCCGCCGAGGAGGCCCTGGGCGAGGCGCCCGCCGAGCCCTACGACATCGCGCTGATCAACCACTACGGTCCCGGCGCCCACATGGGCATGCACCAGGACCGCGACGAACGCTCGCCCGCACCCGTCGTCTCCCTCAGCCTCGGCGACACCTGCGTCTTCCGGTTCGGCAACACCGAGACCCGCACCCGGCCGTACACCGACATCGAGCTGCGCAGCGGCGACCTCTTCGTGTTCGGCGGCCCCGCCCGGTACGCCTACCACGGCGTGCCCCGCACCGATCCGGGCAGCGCGCCCCCGGAACTGGGCCTGAGCGGCCGTCTCAACATCACCCTCCGGGTGAGCGGCTACGATGCCTGACGGTGATCACGGCGAGGAGTTGCTGATGGGCGGCAGGGCGGCCTCCGGAAACGGGGGCCCTACGACGGGCGACGGTGCCGTACGCACACCGCGTCTGGAGCGGGGGCGCAGCGCGCTCGGCCCCGCACTCGAACTCGTCCACACCGGACGCGCCCCGACCCGCGCCGTCCTCACCTCCGAGCTCGGCGTGACCCGCGCCACCGCGGGCGCCGTCGCCGCCGAACTGGAGGCGCTCGGCCTCATCCGGATCGACGCGCGGCCCAGCGCCGCCGCCGGTGCGCAGGGCCGGCCCTCGCACCGCCTCTCCCTCGCCGACGACGGGCCCGTCGCGCTCGCCGCACAGGTCCACTCCGACGGCTACCGCGCGGCGCTCGTCGCTCTCGGCGGCCGCATCGTCGCCAGCGCCCCCGGTCGCGAGATCATCGGTCCCGACCCGGCGCACGTGCTGCGCTCCGTCGTGGAGACCGGCGTGCGGCTCCTGGAGGAGACCGGCCGGCGCTGCGTCGGCGCGGGACTGGCCGTGCCGTCCGCTGTCGCCGAGCCCGAGGGCACCGCCCTCAACCCGCTGCACCTCGCCTGGCCCGCCGGGTCCCCGGTCCGTGAGATCTTCGCCGACCGGGTGCGCGAGGCCGGACTCGACGGGCCCGCCTTCGCCGCGAACGACGTCAACCTGGGCGCGCTCGCCGAGCACCGGCACGGCGCCGGACGGGGCGCCCGCGACCTGCTGTGCGTCGCCACCGGACACCGCGGCGTAGGCGGCGCCCTCGTCCTCGACGGCCGTCTGCACACCGGGAGTTCGGGGCTCGCCCTTGAGGTCGGCCACCTCACCGTGAACCCCGAGGGGCACCCCTGTCACTGCGGAAGCCGCGGCTGCCTCGATGTCGAGACCGACCCGCTCGCCCTGCTCACGGCCGCCGGCCGCACCCCGGACCCCAACGGCTCGCTGCTCACGCAGGCCCGCGAGCTGATCCGTACGCAGAAGGACGACCCCGCGGTCCGCGCGGCCACCGAGGCGCTCATCGACCGCCTCGGCCTCGGCCTGGCCGGGCTGGTCAACATCCTCAACCCGGACCGCATCATCCTCGGCGGCCTGCACCGCTCGCTGCTCGACGCCGACCCGGAGCGGCTGCGCGCCGTCGTCGCCGACCGCAGCCTGTGGGGCCGCAGCGGCGGCGTACCGATCCTGGCCTGCACGCTCGACCACAACAGTCTCGTCGGCGCGGCCGAACTGGCCTGGCAGCCCGTCCTCGACGACCCGCTCGGCGCGCTCACCGCGCAGGGCTGAGGCTCAGGCCCACTCGACGGCGAAGGCCCGGGCCGGGTTGGCGACGAGCACCCGCTCCAGCCCGTCCGCGCCGAGCGCCGTCTCCAGGCGGGGCCGCACCCGCCGCAGCAGATACGGCATCCCCGGGCCGCCGCTCACGGACCGGGCGCCCGCCGTCGTCGTGTCCCCGCCGAGCAGCAGCCGGTCCGCGTACCCGGCGTCGGCCAGCGCGGCCATCGCCTCCGGCATCCGCCAGTCCGTCGCGTGATGGGCGCGCGACGGGCCGTCGAAGGCCAGATAGGCGCCCGAGCGCGCGGCCTCCGCCTGGAGCACGAGGTCGGGGGAGCGGTTGAGGTGCCCGAGGATCACCCGGTGCGCCGGCACCTCCAGCTCACCGCACAGCAGGTCCAGCACGTCCAGCGCGCCCGTCCCCATCTCGTGGTGGACCGCGATCGGCGCCCCCGTCGCGTGATGCGCCTCGGCGGCGGCCGACATCGTCCACCGGGCGTGCGCGTCGAGCGCGTGGAAGCCGCCCGCGACCTTGATCAGGCCCGCCCGCACCCCGCTGTCCCCGATCCCTCCGGTGAGCTCACGCACGAAGAGGGCGGCCAGGTCGGAGCGGCGGACGTCGAGCAACTCCCGCGTGTAGTGCGCCGCTTGATGCATCCCCGTCGCGGCGACGAGGTGCACGCCCGTGGCCTCCGACAGCGCCGGCAGCTCCTCGGCCCGGCGGCCGAGCCCGTACGGCGTCCACTGCACGACGGTGCCGCCGCCTGCCGCCGCGTAGGCCGCCAGCTCCTCCCGCGCGAGGCCGGCGTCGTCGAGCTCCTGCCCCTTCAACAGCGGGCTGCGGAAGAAGAGATGGTCGTGCGCGTCCACGACCCCGAGCAGCGCAGGATCCAGGTCGCCGCGCACACCCCGGACGGCCGCACTCACCACTGCCGCCCCGGCTTCAGACCGTCCCGCTCCGGCTCGGACAGATGCAGAACCTGGAAGACCTCGCCCTCGGCGGCCGGTTCGGTCTCCGACCACACCGAGAAGACGCACCGCTCCCAGGTGCGCGGATCCAGCGCCCCCGCCGCGAACATCACACCCTCGCAAGCGGCGAGTCGGGACACCTCACGCTCCAACTCGGGTACCAGGGACTCCAGTTCGTAACCTTCGGTGATCAGTGTGCGGCGGCGCACCGCGGTACGAGCCGGGGCGTCACCCGCGCGGCCCGGCTCGTACGTCACGCCCATCCAGTGCTGCACCACCGGGCGGCCGAAGTCGGCGGCCAGGCCACGGAATCCGGGACCCCAGAGAAAGCTGTTCATGCCCTCGGAGCCGGCCCACAGGTAGAAGGGCGCGTACTGGTTCACGGGCGAGCCGGCGACGCCGCGCTCCCGCATCAGGTACGCCTTCGCCGCCAGCCCGGGGAAGGCGTCGAGCAGATGCCCCTTCGTGGCGACCCGCTCCCGGATCACGTCCATGTCGTAGTCGGCGGGCAGGGTGATCTCGTACTGCAGCGCGTGCATCGCGGGTTCCTCTCAGGCGTCTCTCGGGCGTCGCTCAGGCATCCGGGTAGGCGGCGGGGCCGACGTGCTCGCCCCAGCACACGGTCGTGCCGTCCTCGGCGGCCTCGACCGTGGCCAGATGGGTCATGGAGGTGCGCGGGCCCGCGCCGTGCCAGTGCCGCTCGTCCGGCTCGATCCACACCGAGTCGCCCGGCCGGATCACCTCCACCGGGCCGCCCTCGCGCTGCACGCGGCCCTCGCCCGCCAGCACGTGCAGCACCTGGCCGCGCGGGTGGGTGTGCCAGGCGGTGTGGGCGCCGGGCGCGAAGTGCACGTTGAACATGCGCAGACGGGACGGCGGTTCGGGTGCCGCGACCTGTTCGAGGCGGACCGTGCCGGTGAAGTGTTCGGCCGGACCCTGCTGGGACACGGTGCCGGTGCGCGTGATCTGCACGGGGAGTCCTCACTCGTAAGAAGGGGAAACTCGCAAGAAGGTGAAAGGGGAAGGGAGTTGAATCAGGGGGCGAGCAGGGAGAGCAGGCCGCGGACGGCACCGTCGAAGGCCTCCGTCGCACCCGAGGCGCGGGCCAGCACATAGCCGCCCTGCACCGTCGCGAGGACTGTCGCCGCGATCTCGGCCGGCACGAGGCGTGGCGCGAACTCCCCGCTGTCCACGCCCTCTTGGACGATCGCGGCGAGCCGGCCCTCGATGTACGCGATCGTCTCGTCGACCGGCGCCCGCAGCTCCGGGTCGGCGATCACGTCCGGGTCCATCGTCAGCCGGCCCACGGGGCAGCCGCGCAGCACGTCGCGCTCGCGCAGCAGGTACGCCTCGATGCGGGCGTACGCCGAGGTGTCCGTGTCCAGCAGCCGGTCCACGGCCGCGCGCAGCTCCGCGCCGGTGCGCCGGATCGCGGCCAGCGCCAGATCCTGCTTGCCGGTGAAGTGGTGGTACATGCTGCCCTGGCCGACGCCCGCGCGCTGCAGGATCGCCTTCGGGCTCGTGCCCACGTAACCGCGCTCCCACAGCAGCTCGCGCGTCGCCTCCACGAGGCGTTCCTGAGTGCTCATGCCCTCACTGTACATACTAGTAGTTACAGAATCGAGGGGGTCGGGACCGAAGCCGGGGGAGCAGGCGCCCGCGGCCCCCGTACTCCCGTGGTGGTACGCGCACTGCCGCCGGCTGCACGACGACTCGGACCCCCCTGCGGCGGGACGCTCGAAGTGTCGGAAAACCCGGCAGCAACCCCCTCGGGAGATGAGTCAGATGGAGACCCTGGCGTACTTCGGCGGTGACGGGCCCGGCCCGTGGATCCTGTTCTTCCCGCTCGTCTGGGCGGCCGTCGTGATCGGCGTCGTGACCCTGCTGCGCCGCACGGTGTGGCGCGGACGCCGCGGGCCCTGGGACCGGGGGCCGCAGGCGCGGACCGACGAGACCTCGCCGATCACCGTGCTCGGCCGGCGCTTCGCCGCCGGTGAGATCGACGAGGACGAGTACTGGCGGCGCCTGAGCGTCCTCGACGAGGAGTTCGGCCGGCACGGCACGAAGGGCGGTGCGGCATGACCACCACGACGCTCACCCGCACCGCGGCGCGCGTCGAGAACGCCGTCAAGGTGTACGGCTCCGGCGACACCGCCGTCCGTGCCCTCGACGGCGTGACCGTCGGCTTCCGCGCCGGACGCTTCACCGCGATCATGGGGCCCTCGGGCTCCGGCAAGTCGACCCTGATGCACTGCGCGGCCGGGCTCGACACCCTCACCGAGGGCTCCGCCCACATCGGCGACACCGAGCTGAGCGCCCTCGACGACCGGCGGCTCACGCTGCTGCGCCGCGACCGGATCGGCTTCGTCTTCCAGGCCTTCAACCTGGTGCCGACCCTCACCGTCGCCGAGAACATCACCCTGCCGACCGATCTGGCCGGACGCCGCCCCGACGCGGAATGGCTGGACGCGCTCATCGACGTCGTGGGACTGCGCGACCGGCTGCACCACCGGCCCGCCGAACTCTCCGGCGGGCAGCAGCAGCGCGTCGCCGTGGCCCGCGCGTTCGCCGGGCGGCCCGAGGTCGTGTTCGCCGACGAACCCACCGGCAACCTCGACTCCCGCTCCGGCGAGGAGGTCCTCGGACTGCTCGGCGACACCGTGCGGCAGACCGGCCGCACCGTCGTCATGGTCACCCACGACCCGGTCGCCGCCGCCCACGCCGACGAGGTCGTCTTCCTCGCCGACGGCCGCCTCGTCGACCGCATGGAACAGCCCACCGCCGACAAGGTCCTCGACCGCATGAAGGCCTTCGACACCGCCGCGTCCCGGCCGGGAGGCCCGTCATGAACGCCTCCGTACGACTCAGCCTCAACTCGCTGCGCGCCCACAAACGGCGCTTCGCCGGAACGTTCACCGCCGTCCTGCTCGGCGTCGCGTTCCTCGCCGGCACCCTCGTCATGGGCGACACGCTGCGCGCCAGTTTCGACTCCCTGTTCGCGGGCGCCACCAGCGGCACCGACGCCGTCGTGCGCAGCGCCGACGCCATCACCACGCCCGGCGAGGCCCAGGGCACCCGGCAGCCGGTGCCCGCCGCGCGCGGCGCCCCCCCCCCCCCCGCCCGCTTGCGCTACGGGACCGCCGGGGTCACTTGGTGAAGCCGGGGACCAGCTTGGTGAAGGCCGTCTCGAGGTTGCCGAGACCCTTGTCGAGGGTCTCCTTGCCGGTCGCGACCTTCGGGAGCTCCTGGTCCATCGGCGTCCACAGCGAGCTGTACTCGGGCAGCTCGGGGCGCGGCTGGGCGGCGGGGAGCACCTTCTGGTAGCCGGCGATGCCCGGGTCGGCGGTGACCTTCGCGGTGTACGCGTCCTCGCGGGTGGGCAGCGTCGAGTTCTTCAGGGCGATCTGCTCCTGCGTCTTCGCGGAGGTCATCCACTTGACGAACTTGAGCGACGCCGCCTGGTGGGCCTTGTCGGAGCCCGCGTAGACGGACAGGTTGTGTCCGCCGGTCGGGGCGCCGGCCTTGCCGCTGGAGCCGGCCGGGACGGTGGCGATGCCGAGGTTAGCCTTGTCCTTGAACGCCGAGCCCTTGTAGAAGTTCGTGATCTCCCAGGGGCCCTGGATGATCGCGGCGACCTTGCCGCTGACGAACGCGTCCTGGATGTGGGCGTAGGCGTCCGCGGTGGCGTCGGCCTTGTGCAGGCCCTTGCCGTCGAACATGCCCTTCCAGGTGGTCAGGCCCTTCTTGGCGGCGGCGGAGGAGATGGTGATCTTCTTGCCCTGGGCGTCGACGGTGTCGGTGCCCTCGCCGAAGAGGAACGGCTGGGCGTAGTAGCCCGCGGTGGAGGCCCAGTAGCCGTCGACGCCGGTCTTGTCCTTGACCTTGGCCGCGTCGGCCTTCAGCTCCTCCCAGGTGGTGGGCGCCTCGGTGATGCCCGCCTTCTTGAAGAGCGCCTTGTTGTAGACGAGGGCCAGGGTGTCGGTGACCAGCGGCACGCCGTAGGTCTTGCCGTCGAACTGGGCCTGCTTGATCAGGCTCGGCTGGAACTTGTCCTGGTCGGCGAGGGCCTCGGTGCCGTCGAGCGGCAGCAGGTAGCTCTTCTTCGCGAACGCGGGCGTCCAGCCGACCTCGGCGCGCAGCACGTCCGGGGCACCGCTCGCGCCGGCGGCGGTGTCGAACTTGTTCTGCGCCTGGTCGAAGGGCACGTTGGTGTACTTGACCTTGATGCCGGGGTTCGCCTTCTCGAACTCCTTGGCCAGGGCCTTGTACGTGGGGGCCTCGTTCGTCGCGTTCGAGGTGTCCCACCAGGTGATGGTGACCGGGCCCGACGCCTTGCCGCCGTCCTCGTCACTTCCGCCGCAGGCCGTCGCCGCGAGTGCGAGGGACGCCACCACCGCGGTGGCCGCTATGCCACGCCGCATGAGATCTCCTAGAGGGTGAAAGCCCGTGTTTGGCTCTGCCGACTGGGCCGCTGCGGCCGCCGGGCGACGTGAACGTAACAGCGCGGTAAGCCGTACGAAAGACCTTGCTGAAAAATTTTGCAGCCCGAGCTGCAAGCGTTATGTGATTTGCCCAATTTTGCTCTCTCTTGCCCGGCTGCAAGGCTCTGCAAGGTCTTGCCACGGGGCCGTCACACAGGGATCATCTGAGGTCTTGTCCTGTTGCTCTACGAGGAGTGCGATGACGCAGCTGCCCGCACAGGCCGGCCGCCGGCCCGTGCCGTCCCCGCCCGCGACCGCCCGCCTGGCCGACATCGCGGCGCAGGCCGGTGTCAGCGAGGCGACGGTCAGCCGCGTGCTGAACGGGAAGCCCGGCGTCGCCTCCGCCACCCGGCAGTCCGTGCTCGCCGCCCTCGACGTGCTCGGCTACGAGCGGCCGGTCCGGCTGCGCCGCCGCAGCGAGGGCCTGGTCGGCCTGATCACGCCCGAGCTGGAGAACCCGATCTTCCCGGCGCTCGCGCAGGTCATCGGCCAGGCGCTGACCCGCCAGGGCTACACGCCGGTGCTGGCCACGCAGACCCCCGGCGGCTCCACCGAGGACGAGCTGACCGAGATGCTCGTCGACCGCGGGGTCACCGGCATCATCTACGTCTCCGGACTGCACGCCGACACCACGGCGGACACCCAGCGCTACGAGCAACTGCGGGCCCAGGGCGTCCCGTTCGTCCTCGTGGACGGCTTCTCGCCCAAGGTGCAGGCGCCGTTCATCTCGCCGGACGACCGGGCCGCGATGCAGCTCGCCGTCACGCATCTCGCGGCGCTCGGACACAGCCGGATCGGGCTCGCGCTCGGTCCGAAGCGGTTCGTGCCGGTGCAGCGCAAGATCGAGGGCTTCGTGCGCGCGATGCAGGACCGTTTCTCTCTCGCGCCCGAGGACATCGAACGCGAGCTCGTCCAGCACTCCCTCTACACGCTGGAGGGCGGCCAGGCCGCGGCCTCCGACCTGCTCGACCGCGGCTGCACGGCGATCGTGTGCGCGAGCGACATGATGGCCCTCGGCGCGATCCGCGAGGCGCGCCGGCGGGGCCTGGAGGTCCCGGACGACGTGTCGGTGGTCGGCTTCGACGACTCCCCGCTGATCGCGTTCACCGACCCGCCCCTGACGACGGTGCGCAAGCCGGTGCAGGCCATGGGCCAGGCGGCGGTCCGCGCGGTCCTGGAGGAGATCGGCGGAACGCCCACCCCGCACACCGAGTTCGTCTTCATGCCGGAACTGGTGGTGCGCGGCTCGACGGCATCGGGACCTGGGGTGACCGGGCGGTCCTGAAGGGGTTGTCGGGCCGGGCGGGCGTGCCGGGCCATTGGTACAGTCGGTGGCGCCTGACTCGTACCACCCTGTCGCCATGCCGTAGGGAGCACGCCGCCGATGGCCGTGGATCAGCTCGACACCCGGATTCTGCGGCTGCTCCTGGAGCAGCCGCGTACGAGTGTGCGCGAGTACGCGCGGATCCTCGGGGTCGCCCGGGGCACGCTCCAGGCCCGGCTGGACCGTCTGGAACGGGACGGCGTGATCACCGGCACGTCGCCCACCCTCTCCCCCGCCGCGCTCGGGCATCCGGTGCTGGCCTTCGTGCACATCGAGGTCACCCAGGGGCACCTCGCCGACGTGGGCGACGACCTGGCGGGCGTTCCGGAGATCATCGAGGCGTACTCGATCACCGGCGGCGGCGACCTCCTCGCCCGGGTCGCGGCGCGCGACGCGGGGCACCTGGAGGACATCGTGCAGCAGCTCAACCGGCTGCCCGGGGTCGTCCGCACCCGCACCGAGGTGGCGCTGCGCGAGCGGGTTCCGCACCGGGTGCTGCCGCTGGTCGAGGCGATCGGGCGCGCGGCAGCCGAGCGCAGGTGATCCGGGCCGCCGGTTCCTGCATGCTGGAAGGCATGAGCGACCATCTGCCCGCGTACCGGCTCGGCACGACGGCCGTCGTCTTCGATCTGGACGGCACCCTCGTGGACAGCGAGCCCAACTACTTCCGGGCGGCGCTCGGCACGCTCGCCCGGTACGGCGTCACGGACTTCACGTGGGCCGACCACGAGAAGTACGTCGGCATCTCCACGCTGGAGACCATCGGGATCTGGAAGCGCCGGTACGGCATCGCGGCGCCCGCGGACGAACTGCTCGACGACATGAACTCCCGCTATCTGGAGCTGGCCCGCGCCGAGACGCACGTGTTCCCGCAGATGCGGCTGTTCCTGGAGCACCTGCACGCGGAGGGCGTCCCGATGATCGTCGCCTCGGGTTCGTCCCCGGAGGCCATCGAGGCGATCCTCGCGGGCACAGGGCTGACCGGGCAGCTGTCGCGGTACGTCTCGGCGGACGAGGTCGAGCACGGCAAGCCGGCCCCCGACGTGTTCCTGGAGGCGGCCCGCCGGCTCGGGGTGGCGCCGCGGCACTGCGTGGTCCTGGAGGACGCGGCACCGGGGGCGGCGGCGGCGCACGCGGCGGGCATGCGCTGCATCGCCGTCCCGTACGTCGCCGCGCAGGCCGGCGACCCCGCGTTCACCACCGTGGACCTGCTCTTCAAGGGCGGTCAGGAGGAGTTCACGGCGCGGGCCGCGTGCGAGTGGCTCGAGCGGTCAGCTCCGTCTTCCTGATCTTCCCGGTCGGGGTGAGCGGCAGTTCGGGGACGACTTCGACGACCTGCGGGATCTTGTAGCCGGCCATGGTCGTGGCGGCCCACGCGCGCAGGGCCTCGCCGGTCAGCGCGGAGCCCTCGGCGACCCGTACGAACGCGTGCGGGCGCTCGCCGCTGTCGGGGTCGGGCACGGCGACGACCGCGGCGGCGAGCACCTCGGGGTGCTGTCCGAGCAGCGTCTCGACCTCGGTCGGGAAGACGCTCATGCCCTTGACCTTGATCATGTCCTTGTTGCGGCCCAGGTAGTGCAGGCAGCCGTCCTCGTCGAGGGCGCCGATGTCGCCGGTGTGCAGCCAGCCGTCGCGCAGGGCGCTCGCGGTGGCGGCGGGCGCGCGCCAGTAGCGGGTGAGGACGGAGGGGCCGCGGACGACGATCTCGCCGCGCTCGCCGAGGGGCAGCGGGTCGCCGGTGACGAAGTCGACGACCATGAAGTCGGTGCCGGGAACCGGCAGTCCGCAGAAGACGGGGTCGCTGACCAGGTCGTGGTCGCCGTCCTGGAAGCCGAGGGTGTTGGTGTCGCTGGTGTGCGTCTCGGTCATCCCGTACGAGGCCTCGCGCAGGACGCTGTGCTCGCCGACGGCCGCCTTCCAGCGGGCCCGGATGTCGGGGGTGAGCTTGCGGATGAAGGACACGGTGAGCGGCGCGGTCAGCGTGGACAGGTCATGGCGGGACAGCTCGGGACGGTCGAGGAGTTCGAGGTAGTTCTCGACCGTCCCGGCGAGCGTGGTGACGCCGTGCTCGCCTATGGCGCGCAGCACGGCGCCCGCGTTCCAGCGGGGCAGGAGCACGCTGGTGCCGCCGGAGACGAGCGGGGCGAGGATGCCGAGGTTCTCGCCGGCGATCCAGAAGACGGGGAGGTAGCAGAGCGAGACGATGCGCTCGGTGCGGGCGGCGGGGTCCGCGGCGCGGCCGTTCTCGATGGCGGTGGCCGTGTAGACCATGTGCCGCTGAGTGTGTTCACAGCCCTTGGGCATGCCGGTGGTGCCGCCGGTGTAGTTGAGGGCGGCGAGCGCGTCGAGGTCGTCGGCGATCGGCTCGTGGCGGGCGTGCGCGGTCGCGGCCGGCCAGTCGGCGTCGGCGAGGACGGTGCGGACGGGGGTGTCGGCGCGCACCGCGTCGAGGACGGGCAACAGCGGGTCGTGGGTGACGACGACCTCGGGGGCGGCGTCGGTCAGTTCGTGCCGCAGTTCGGCCGCGTGGAACATCGGGTTGACGGGCACGTGCACGGCGCCGAGGCGCAGCACGGCGAGCATGGTGACGACGAAGCGCGCGCCGTTGGGCAGGAAGACGCCGACGCGGTCGCCGGGCCGTACGCCCTCGTCGTGCAGCCGGCCGGCCACGCGGGCGCAGAGGTCGTCGAGCGCGCGGTAGTCGAGCGTGCCGTCGTCGGTGACCAGGGCGGGGCGATCGGGGTGGAGCGCGGCCCAGCGGGCTATGTGGGCGGGGACGGTGAGCTCGCCCGCGGGATGGACGGTGCGGGCGGGCTGGCGGCCCGCGCGGGACTTCGCCTGCCGTGCCCGCAGGTCGGTCAGGTACGCCTCGACGTGTGTGCCGGTGGTCAACGTGCGGCTCCCTACTCATGGTGTGCGGCTACTGCTGCGCTGCTGCTCCGATACCGAGGAGGTGCAGGTACATGGCGGTCACGTCGCGGACCGCCGCGTCGCGGGTGTCCGGCCGCTCGGCGACGAGCCGGGCGAACTCCACGCTCATGCCGCCGACCGCGCGGGACAGCGTGAGCGGGTCGACGACGGGGTGGGCGAGGCCCTCGGCGGCGACGCGGCGCACGTAGCGCGCGGCGCGGCGCACGGGACGCTCGCGGATCTCCTCCCACAGCGCCCGCACCTCGGCGTCGGTGCGCGCCTGCTGCTCGATCAGGGAGAGGAGCGGCAGGTGGTGGGCGTAGGCGGTGACGAAGGCCGCGGTGGAGGCCGCGGCGACGGCCGGTACGTCGTCGGTGTCGACGCCCGGCACGTCCTGCGCGGCGAGGAACGCGTCCCGCACCCGCGCCGCGAGCACCCGGAACACCTCGTCCTTGGAGGCGAAGTACACGTAGAAACCGGCCCGGGAGACCTCGGCCTCGGCGGTGATGTGGGCGATGGTCGCCGGACCGTGTCCGAGGCGCGCGAAGACGGTCTCGGCGGCGTCGAGGAGCCGGCCGCGGGCCGGTGCGTCCGTGCGGTCGCGGGCCGTGCGCGTCGCCCATTCCTGCTGTGTCTGCTGTCTGCGTGCCACGGGGCCCAAGAGTATTGACGTTGACGTCAATGTCAATGAAGCTGACGGACATCCGTCCACGCCCGTCCGACCACGACCTTCACCGGAGGAGCTCATGGGGTCTGCCGCCGTCCTCGTCGCCAATCGCGGGGAGATCGCCGTACGGGTGCTGCGCGCGGCCGCCGAACTGGGGATGCGCACGGTCGCCGTGCACGAGCCGGGTGACGAGGCGCATGTGCGGGCCGCCGACGAGAAGGCGGCGCTCGCGGCCGGGGGCTGTCTCGACGCGGCCGCGCTGGTGGACGCCGCGCGGCGCACGGGCTGCGGGTATCTGCATCCGGGGTACGGGTTCCTGAGCGAGTCGTCCGAGCTGGCCCGGCGCTGCGCCGAGGCCGGGATCGTCTTCGTCGGCCCCTCCCCCGACGTCCTCGACCTGTTCGGCGACAAGGCCCGGGCACGGGCCCTCGCCGTCGAGGCGGAGGTGCCGGTGCTGCCGGGCACGCTCGGCGCGACCTCGCTCGACGAGGCACGGGAGTTCCTCGCGGGCGGGCCGGTCATGGTGAAGGCGCTCGGCGGGGGCGGCGGGCGCGGGATGCGCGTCGTGCGCACGCCGTCGGAGCTCGGCGCGGCGTGGGAGCGGTGCGCGTCGGAGGCACGGCAGGCCTTCGGGCGGGCCGAGTTGTACGTGGAGCGGCTGTGGGAGGGCGCCCGGCACATCGAGGTGCAGATCGTCGCGGACGGCTCCGGTGCGGTGGCGCACCTGTGGGCCCGGGACTGCAGCGCGCAGCGGCGGCACCAGAAGCTGGTGGAGATCGCGCCCGCGCCCGGACTGAACGCGGCGGTGCGGGACCGGCTGCTCGACAGCGCGCTGCGGCTCGCCCGCGCGGCCGGCTACGAGGGCGTGGGCACGGTCGAATTCCTGGTGCGGGGCGAGGAGTTCGTGTTCATGGAGGCCAATCCGCGCCTTCAGGTGGAGCACACGGTGACCGAGGAGGTGACCGGCGTCGACCTCGTCGCGGCGCAGCTGCGCATCGCGGCGGGCGAGCGGCTCGCCGACCTGGGGCTGGCCGGTGCCCCGCCCGCGCCGCGCGGGTTCGCGGTGCAGGTGCGGGTCAACGCGGAGACCACGGCGGCGGACGGCGCGGTGCGTCCCTCCGCCGGGCGGATCACCCGCTTCGATCTGCCGACGGGGCCCGGGGTGCGGGTGGACACGGCGGTGCGCACCGGTACGGAGATCGGCACGCGCTTCGACTCGCTGCTCGCCAAGGTCGTGGCGCACGCGCCGGGCGGCGGTCCGGACGCGGCGTGCGGGCGGGCCCGGCGGGCGCTGGACGAGTTCGTGGTGGAGGGTGTCTCGACGGGGGTGCCGCTGCTGCGCGCGCTGCTCGGCCATCCCGGTTTCACGGCGGGCGGCGTCGACACGGGCTTCGTCGAGCGGCACCTCGCCGAGCTGGCGCCGCCCGAGGCGCCCCGGCCGGACACGGACGCGGGCACGCTCGTCGCGCCGATGAGCGGCACGGTCGTCGCGGTGGAGGCGGAGCCCGGCCGGGCGGTCGCGGCGGGCGCGGTGCTCGTCGTCCTGGAGGCCATGAAGATGGAGCACGTGGTGCGCGCCGAACAGGCCGGTGTCGTCAGGGAATTGCGGGCGGCGGTCGGGGAGACGGTCGCCGAGGGCGCGGAGCTGGTGCTGCTGGATCCGGGCGAGGCGGGGCCCGCGGAGCGGGAGGACGCCGGGCCGGTGGACCTCGACGCGGTGCGGCCGGATCTGGCGGAGGTCGTGGCGCGGCACGCGTTCGGACTGGACGGGAACCGGCCGGGGGCGGTCGCCAAGCGGCACGCGGCGGGCCGGCGGACGGCGCGCGAGAACCTGGAGGACCTCTGCGACCCGGGCACGTTCACCGAGTTCGGCGCGCTGGCGGTCGCGGCGCAGCGCCGCCGGCGCCCGCTGGAGGAGCTGATCCGGGACACGCCCGCCGACGGGATGGTCACCGGCACGGGCCGGGTCGGCGGCGCGCCGGTCGTCGCCATGTCGTACGACTACACGGTGCTCGCCGGGACGCAGGGCATGAACAACCACGCCAAGACGGACCGGATGCTGGAGGTCGCGGAGCGGCGCGGGCTGCCGGTCGTGCTGTTCGCGGAGGGCGGGGGCGGCCGGCCCGGGGACACGGACTCGACGGCGGTCGCCGGGCTGAACGTGACGACGTTCCATCACATGGCGCGGCTCAGCGGCCGGGTGCCGCTGGTCGGCATCGCGTCCGGCCGCTGCTTCGCGGGGAACGCGGCGCTGCTCGGTTCCTGCGACGTCGTGATCGCGACGCCGGAGGCGAACATCGGGATGGGCGGCCCGGCGATGATCGAGGGCGGCGGGCTGGGCGTGCACCGGCCGGAGGACATCGGGCCGCTGTCGGTGCAGGTGCCGAACGGGGTGGTCGACCTGCCGGTCGCCGACGAGGCGGAGGCGGTGCGGGTGGCCCGCGCCTACCTGTCGTACTTCCAGGGGGTGCAAGGGGGTTGGGAGGCTGCGGACCAGCGGCTGCTGCGGCATGTGGTGCCGGAGAACCGGCGGCGGGCCTACGACGTGCGGGCCGCGGTCGAGGGGCTGGCCGATGCCGGCTCGGTGCTCGAACTGCGGCGCGGGTTCGGGGTCGGCGTGGTGACGGCGCTGATCCGGGTCGAGGGCCGGCCGATGGGGCTGCTCGCGAACAACCCCGGGCATCTGGGCGGTGCGCTGGACCGGGACGCGGCCGACAAGGCGGCGCGCTTCCTGCGGCTGTGCGAGTCCTTCGGGCTGCCGGTGCTCTCGCTGTGCGACACCCCGGGCTTCATGGTCGGCCCGGACGCCGAACGCACGGCGACGGTACGGCAGTTCGCGGATCTGTTCGTGGCCGGGGCGCGGCTCACGGTTCCGCTCGTGTGCCTGGTGCTGCGCAAGGCGTACGGGCTCGGGGCGATGGCCATGATGGGCGGCTCGACACGGGCGCCGCTCGCCACGGCGGCCTGGCCGAGCGGCGAGTTCGGCGGGATGGGGCTCGAGGGCGCGGTGCGGCTCGGCTACCGCAGGGAGCTCGCCGCGATCGCCGACCCGGCCGAGCGCGAGCGGGCCTTCCAGGAGCGGGTCGCCGAGCTGTACGAGCACGGCAAGGCGGTCAACACAGCGGCCGCGCTGGAGATCGACGGGGTGATCGACCCGGCCGCGTCCCGCGCCTGGCTGCTGTCCGCGCTGGACGCGCCGGCGGCGGCGCGGCATTGACCGGCGAGCTGAGGGGTACTCCGACGATCATGCGGATCAGTGTGGTGGATGTCGGGTCGAACACGGTGCGTCTCGCGATCGCGGACGCGGCCGACGGGGCGCCGCTGCCGGTGCACACGGCGAAGCGCCGGCTGCGGCTCTCCGACCGGGTCGACGACGACCGGCGGCTCGGCCCCGAGACGGTGTCGGAGATCGTCGAGGCGGTCGCCGCGGCGCGGGACGAGGCCCGGCGCTGGGGCAGCGACGAGCCGTTCGCGTTCGCCACGGCGATCGTCCGGGACGCGCCGAACCGGGACGAGGTGCTGCGCGCCGTGCACGAGGGCGCGGGGCTGCGGCTGCGGGTGCTGCCCGGCGAGGTGGAGGCGGAGCTGACGTTCCTCGCGGCGCGCCGCTGGCTGGGCTGGCGGGCCGGACCGCTCGGCGTGCTCGACATCGGCGGCGGCTCGCTGGAGGTCGCGTTCGGGCGGGGCCGCGAGCCGAGCTTCGCGGTGTCGCTGCCGCTGGGGGCACGCCGGCTGACGCGCGAGCACCTGCCGCAGGACGAGGACCCGCCGACGGAGGAGTCGCTCAAGGCGCTGCGCCGTCACGTCCGGCATCAACTCCGGGACGTGGCCGCGCGGATCCGCTGGGAGGGCCCGCTGACGATGGCGGCGACCTCGCGTACGTTCACGCAGCTGGCGCGGCTGTGCGGGGCGGCCCCGGGCCGCCACGGACCGTTCACGGAACGCCGTCTGAGCCGCCGGGCGCTGCGCACCGCGATCTCCGAACTCGCGGTGCTCCCCGCCGCCGACCGCGCCGCGCTCCCCGGCATCTCGGCGCCCCGCGCGGCCCAGTCCCTGGCCGGCGCGCTGGTCGGCCACACGGCGATGAAGCTCATGGACGTCCGTGAACTGACCCTGTGCCCCTGGGCGATCCGCGAGGGCATCCTGCTGCGCCGCATAGAGGGCGACACGGCCTGGTGGAACGGCCTGACGGACCCGGTCCTGCCCCACATGAGGGACCCGCTCCCGCAGGAGGGGCTGCGGTTCGCCGTGCGGGGGTGAGGCGGCGGCGCGGCTGACACGGGCCCCACGGCGCACCCCGGCGGACGTGACGTTCACCATGAAGCGGCGGCGCCCCTTGTGGGGTGGGGTCCGTGCTGGTCAGCTGGGGTTCCGTATCGCATCACGCTGGAGGCCCCGTTGTTCGCGTCCGTGGACGATGTCACCGCGCGCCTGGCCGAGACCGGCTATCTCGCCTCGCCCGCGGTGGCCACCACCGTCTTCCTCGCCGCCCGGCTCGGCAAGCCGCTGCTCGTCGAGGGCCCGGCGGGAGTCGGCAAGACCGAGCTGGCGAAGGCCGTCGCGGCGATCACCGACGCCCGGCTCGTCCGGCTCCAGTGCTACGAGGGCGTCGACGAGTCCCGCGCACTGTACGAGTGGAACCACGCGAAGCAGTTGCTGCGGATCACGGCGGGCCGTGACGAGACGTGGGACCGGACGCGTTCGGACATCTTCAGCGAGGAGTACCTGCTGACGCGGCCGCTGCTGACCGCGATCCGGGGCACGGACCCGAAGGTGCTGCTCGTCGACGAGATGGACAAGGCCGACGTCGAGGTGGAGGGCCTGCTCCTGGAGGTGCTCAGCGACTTCCAGGTGACGGTGCCGGAGCTGGGCACGATCACCGCGGAGCGCCGCCCGTTCGTGGTGCTGACCTCGAACGCGTCCCGGGAGCTGTCGGAGGCGCTGCGCCGCCGCTGTCTGTTCCTGCACATCGACTTCCCCGACGCCGAACTGGAGCGCCGGATCGTCGCGCTGAAGGTGCCCGGACTGGACGCGGTCCTGGCCGAGTCCCTGGTCCGGGTCGTGGGCGCGCTGCGGGCGATGGACCTGCGCAAGGCGCCGTCGGTCGCGGAGACGGTCGACTGGGCGCGCACGCTCCTCGCGCTCGGCGCGGACCGGCTCGACGAGGAGGTCGTGCGCCAGTCGCTCGGCGTCGTCCTCAAGCACCAGGAGGACGTGCGCACGGCCGCAGCCAAGCTCGACCTGGACGCCGTGTGAGCACCGTCCCGACGGTCGCGGACCGGGTGACCGATCTCGTACGGGCGCTGCGCACGCACGGCGTCCGGATCGGCACGGGCGAGAGCGTGGACGCGGCGCGGGCCGTCGCCGAGCTGGGCCTCGACAACCGGGAGCATCTGCGCGAGGGCCTCGCCTCGGCACTGCTGCACGACCAGGGCCAGCGGGCCGTGTTCGACCCGGTCTTCGAGCTGTACTTCCCGCGCGGGATCGGCGCCCCCGGCCGGCCGGGCGACGGCTTCGACCGGGACGAGCTGCGCGAGCGGCTCGCCGATGCGCTCGCGGCGAACGACCGGGCGGCGCTCGCCGGTCTCGCGGCGGAGGCCGTGGACGGGCTCGGCGGTTACGGCTCGACGCCGGGCTCGGACGGCTACTCGGCGCACCAGACCCTGGACCGGCTGCGCCCGCAGACCCTGCTGGCCCGCGTCATGGCGGGCTCCGGGTCGGCCGCCTCCGGCGCGTTCACCGACCGGATCGCGGCCGACGAGGTCCGGGCCCGCATCGAGGACTTCCGCGAGCTGGTGCGGGCGGAGGCCCGCCGCCGGGTCGCCGAGCGGCGCGGCACGGACGAGATCGCGCGCCGCATGGCGGTGCGGACGGCGGACCGGGCCGACTTCCTGTACGCGGGCAAGGCGCAGCTCGCGGAGCTGCGCCGGGCGGTGCACCCGCTGGCCCGCAAGCTGGCGACCCGGCTCGCCGCGCGCCGGCGGCGGGCGGCCCGCGGCCACATCGACCTGCGCCGCACGCTGCGCGGCTCGCTGTCGACGGGCGGCGTGCCGATGCGCCCGGTGCTGCGCAGACGCCGCCCGGCCCGCCCCGAACTGGTGCTGCTGTGCGACGTGTCGGGCTCGGTCGCGGGCTTCGCGAACTTCACGATGCTGCTCGTCCAGGCCCTGCACGATCAGTTCAGCAAGGTCCGCGTCTTCGCGTTCGTCAACCGGATCGACGAGGTCACCGGGCTCCTGGAGCACGGCACGGCGGACCCGGACGGCCTGGGCGCCCGCATCACGGCGGAGGCGGCGATCACGGGCTGGCACGGCAGCAGCGACTACGGCACGGCTCTCGGCGAGTTCGTCGAGCGCTACGAGGCGGCGGTGGGGCCGCGCACGACGGTCTTCGTCCTCGGCGACGCCCGGAACAACCAGCAGAACCCGAACGTGCCGTCCCTGCGCCGCATCGCCCGGTCGGCCCGCCGCACCTACTGGCTGAACCCGGAGCCGACGTCGCTCTGGGACACGGGAGACTCCGCGGCGGGCGTGTACGGGGACGTGGTGCCGATGTACGAGTGCCGCAACGCCCGGCAGTTGAGCGCGCTGGTGGGGCGGCTGCTGCCGGTGTGACGCCCCGTCAGCCCGCCCCGTGGGCGAGCACCCCGGCAGCGGCCGCGGCGCGCAGCCAGTCGGGGTACTCCCCCATGAGCCGGTCGTACAGGTCGGCGTCGGGGATCTTCCGGGGGTTCTTGCCGGCCGGGAAGAAGCCCGCGTTGTCGACCACGCGGCGTGCGGGGACGGCCAGTTCGTCGAGCTTGCGCAGGAAGTCGAAGCGGTCGCGGCCGAATCCGACGAACTGCCAGAACAGGGGCAGACGCGCGGCCCGGCACAGGGTCTGCTCGGCGGCCCGCCGGGAGTCGGGCGAGCCGTCGGTCTGGAAGATGACGAACGCGGGGTGCTCGGTGCCGCTGTCGAGGTAGTGGTCGATGACGGCGTCCATGGCGGCCGCGTAGTCGGTGGTGCCCATGTGCCCGAGGCTGTCGTGGAGTTGTGCGACGCGGCCCGCGTAGTCGTCGAGGCCGATGCCGACGGCCGGGTGGGCGTGGCTGTCGAAGAAGACGGTCGGCACGATCCCGTCGTCGTCCAGGTTCACGGAGAGGCCGAGCGCCTGCTCGGCCAGGTGCTGGACGCTGCCGTCCCGGTAGTACCTGCGCATGCTGCCCGAGCGGTCGAGCACGAGGTACACGGCCGCGCGGCGCCCGGCCAGGCCCTTCTTCTCCAGGGAGACCGCGGCGGTCTTCGCGAGGTCGACGAGCCCGGCGGGCACCTTGTCGAAGCTGATCGGCATCCGCCGCTCCTTCGTCTCGGGTGGGCTGGGTGGCCGGATTCGAACCGGCGTCCTCCTCTCATGCTGTGTGAGGCGCGACGACCACTGCGCTACACCCGCCCGCCCGGATCCTACCCAGCCCGTCCGCTCATGCGCGATGGATCGGCCCGGCCAGACCGCTCAGCGGCGCGCCCGTTCCGCCCCGGCGTGCCGCGACGATCTCCGCCCCGATCGACACGGCCGTCTCCTCCGGCGTGCGTCCGCCGAGGTCGAGCCCGATCGGCGAGCGCAGCCGTGCCAGTTCGGCCTCGTTCAGGCCCGCCTCGCGCAGCCGCTCCAGTCGGTCCTCGTGAGTGCGGCGCGAGCCCATCGCCCCGATGAACGCGGCGGGCCGGCGCAGCGCTTCCTCCAGGAGCGGCACGTCGAACTTGGCGTCGTGCGTGAGCACGCACAGCACCGTCCGCTCGTCGGTCCGCGTGCCCCGCAGATAGCGGTCGGGCCATTCGACGACGACCTCGTCCGCCTCGGGGAAGCGGGTCGGCGTCGCGAACACGGCGCGGGCGTCGCACAGGGCCACGTGGAAGCCGAGCAGCTTGCCGACCCGGACGAGCGCCCCGGCGAAGTCCACCGCGCCGAACACGATCATCCGCGCCGGCGGCACCGACGACTCCACGAACAGGGAGACGTCGCCGCCGCAGCGCGCCGAGCTCTCCGGCACCGCGCACACCCCGGTCCGCCCGAGATCGAGCAGTGCGCCGGTCTGCGCGGCGAGCGCGGCGTCGTCCGCCGAGCCCAGGTCCCCGGCGGTCGAACCGTCGGGCCGCACCATGAGCACCCGGCCGTCGGCGGGCAGTTCGCCGGGCCCGTCGAGGACCCGGGCGAGCGCCACCGGTTCGCCCCGCGCGGCAGCTGCGAACGCCTCGGTGAGCACGGCCCGGCCGGGCGAGTCCGCCCGGACCGGGACGACGTGCACCTCGACGCTGCCGCCGCAGGTGAGCCCCACGGCGAACGCGTCGTCGTCGCTGTACCCGAAGCGCTCGCGCCGCACGGCGCCGTCGCGCAGCGCCTCGGCGCACAGTTCGTACACCGCGCCCTCGACGCAGCCTCCGGACACCGAGCCGATCGCCTCGCCCGCCGCGTCGACGGCGAGGGCCGCGCCGGGCGGCCGGGGCGCGCTGCCGCTCACCGAGACGACGGTGGCGACGGCGAACTCCCGGCCCTGCGCGGCCCATTCACCGAGCGGCCCGGCGAGGTCAAGCATGCGGCGCGTCCCCTCCGGCCTCGGCGAGCAGCACCCGGTCGGGGCGGATCGGCAGGTCGCGGTGGCGGAAGCCGGTCGCGTGGTGCACCGCGTTGGCGATGGCGGCGGCGGTGCCGACGATGCCGATCTCGCCGATGCCCTTGATGCCGACGGGGTCGTCGGGGTCCGGGTCGTCGATCCAGGCGGCCTCGATCTCCGGCACGTCCGCGTTGGCGGCGACGTGGTACCCGGCGAAGTCGGCGCCGACGTGCCCGCCGGTCGCCTCGTCGCGGACGGCCTCCTCGTGCAGCGCCATCGACAGGCCCCAGGTCATGCCGCCGATCAGCTGGCTGCGCGCGGTGAGCGGGTTGACGATGCGGCCCGCCGCGAAGACGCCGAGCAGCCGCCGCACCCGTACCTCTCCGGTGGTGACGTCGACGGCGACCTCGGCGAACTGGGCGCCGAACGCGTGCCGTTCCTTCTGCGCCAGGGCGGCGATCAGGGCGGCCGTGTCGGTGCGGGCGGTGATGCCCTCGGCGGGGATGTCGGCCCCGGCGACGAGCTTCTCGCGCAGTTCCGCGGCGGCGGCCATGACGGCCCAGCCCCAGGAGCGGGTGCCCATGGAGCCGCCCGCGACCCAGGCGGGGCCGAAGTCGCTGTCGGCGATCCGGACGTGGACGCGCTCGGGCGCGACGTCGAGGGCGTCGGCGGCGATCGAGGTGAGCGCGGTGCGGGCGCCGGTGCCGACGTCGGCGGCGGCGATCCTCACCGTGAACGTGCCGTCCTGCTCGGCGGTCACGGACGCGGTCGAGGGCGCGGCGTTGGAGGGGAAGGTGGACGCGGCGACGCCGGTCCCGATGAGCCAGCGGCCCTCGCGGCGGGCGCGCGGGCGCGGGTCGCGCTCGCTCCAGCCGAAGCGGCGGGCGCCCTCCTCCAGGCAGCCGAGCAGGTTGCGGCTGCTGAACGGGAGGCCGGAGAGGGGCGCGGCGGTCGGCTCGTTGCGCACGCGCAGGGCGATCGGGTCCAGGCCGAGCCGCTCGGCGAGTTCGTCGATCGCGGACTCGACGGCGAAGGAGCCGGGCGCCTCGCCGGGCGCGCGCATCCAGGTCGGGGTGGCCACGTCGACGGGCGTGACGCGGTCGAGGGTGCGCAGCGCGTCGGTCGCGTACATGGCGTGCCCGTACCCGGCGCTGGCCTCGACGAACTCGCGCAGGTTCGAGGTCATGCACTGGGCCTCGTGCTCGAAGGCGCGCAGTCGTCCGTCGGCGTCGGCACCGAGCCGGACCCGCTGGGCGGTGGGGCTGCGGTAGCCGGTGATCGCGAAGACCTGGCGGCGCGTCAGCGAGATCCGTACGGGCCGCTGGAGCTCGGTGGCGGCCATGACGGCGGCGATGTGGTGCGCCCGCAGGCCCTTGGAGCCGAAGGCGCCGCCGACGTGCTCGGAGCGCACGTGCACGGTCTCGGGGTCGAGGGAGAACATGCGGGCGAGGTCGTCGGCGACCCACTTGCTGCCCTGGTTGGCGTCGAAGACCTCCAGGCGGCCGCCGTCCCAGCGGACGGTGACCGCGTGCGGCTCCATGGCGCTGTGGTGCTGCTCGGGCGTCGTGTACGAGGCCTCGACGACGACGGCGGAGGCGGCGAGTTCCGCCGCCAGGTCGCCCTTGGAGTCCTCGCGGCCCTCGGGAGTGTAGGTGCCCGGTCGGTCCGCGGCGAAGACGACGTCGTGCGGCTCGGTCTCGTAGCGGACGACGAGCTCCTCGGCGGCCTCGCGGGCCTGCTCGGAGGTCTCGGCGACGACGAGCGCGACGGGCCAGCCGGCGTGCGGCACCTTGTCGTGCTGGAAGACCTCGACGATCGGGTCGGGCTGGCCGAGCGCGCCGAAGAACTCGGCGCTGACCCGCGGCGCGTTGCCGTGGTGCAGGACGGTGAGGACGCCGGGCAGGGCGCGGACGGCCTCGTCCTCGATCGCCGTGATCCGGCCCCGGGCGATCGTGGACAGGACGAGCCAGCCGTGGGTGAGGCCGGTGAACGGGATCTCGCTCGCGTAGCGCGCGGCGCCGGTGACCTTGGCGTGGCCCTCGATCCGGGTGCGCGCGACGCCGACCGCGTCGGGTTTCGCCGTGGTCGTCATCGGGCGGCCTCCTCGGTGAGTTCGGTGAGCAGCGCCACGACGAGATTACGCATCAGTGGCACCTTGTACGTGTTCTGCGGCAGCGGCCGCGCGGCGGAGAGCTCGGCGTCGGCGGCGGCCGCGAAGGTCTCGCCGGTGGCGGGCGCCCCGATGAGGACCTGCTCGGCGGCGCGGGCCCGCCAGGGACGGGAGGCGACCGCGCCGAACGCGAGCCGGGCGTCCTGGACGACGCCGTCGCGGACCTCCAGCGCCGCGGCGGCCGACCCGATCGCGAAGGCGTACGAGGCGCGCTCGCGGACCTTGCGGTAGCGGGAGCGGGCGGCGACGGGCGCGGGCGGCAGGACGAGGCCCGTGACGAGCGCGCCGGCCGGCAGGGCCGTCTCGAGGTGCGGGGTGTCGCCGACGGGGCGGTAGAAGTCGGCGAGCGGAAGCTCCCCGGGCCCGTCGGCGGTCTCGTAGGTGACGACGGCGTCGAACGCGGCGAGCGCGACGCCCATGTCGGAGGGGTGCACGGCGACGCAGGCGTCGCTCGCGCCGAGGATCGCGGCGTTGCGGTGCTCGCCGGCGAGGGCGGGGCAGCCGCTGCCCGGGGTCCGCTTGTTGCAGGGCTTGGTCACGTCGGTGAAGTAGCCGCAGCGGGTGCGCTGCAGCAGGTTGCCGCCGACGGTCGCCATGTTGCGCAGCTGGCCGGAGGCGCCGGCGAGCACGGCCTGGGTCAGGGCGGGGTAGCGGCGGCGCACGTCCGGGTGGGCGGCGAGGTCGCTGTTGGTGACGGTGGCGCCGACGCGCAGGCCGCCGTCGGGGGTGGACTCGACGCGGTCCAGGGGCAGTTCGCGTACGTCGACGAGCCGGCCCGGGCGTTCCACTCCCGCCTTCATCAGGTCGACGAGGTTGGTGCCGCCGCCGAGGAAGCGGGTCTCGGGGTCGGCGCCCGCGAGGGCGACGGCTCCGGACACGTCCAGGGCGCGCTCGTATCCGAACTCCCTCACGCGACGGTCTCCTTCTGGGTGGCGGCGGCGGCCTGGGCGACGGCCCGGACGATGGAGACGTAGGCGCCGCAGCGGCACAGGTTGCCGCTCATGCGCTCGCGGATCTCCTCGGGGCTCAGCGGCGGGGGTGCCGCCTCGGGGCTCACGTCCTCGGTCACGGCGGACGGCCAGCCGGCCGCGTGCTCCTCGATGACGGCGAGCGCGGAACAGATCTGGCCGGGGGTGCAGTAGCCGCACTGGTAGCCGTCGAGGTCGACGAACGCCTGCTGCACCGGGTGCAGCGCGTCGCCCTCGGAGACGCCCTCGATGGTGGTGATCTCCCGGCCCTCGGCGGCGACGGCGAGCTGCAGACAGGCGACGGTCCTGCGGCCGCCGACGAGCACGGTGCAGGCACCGCACTGTCCGTGGTCGCAGCCCTTCTTGGTCCCGGTCAGGTCGAGCCGCTCGCGCAGGGCGTCGAGCAGGGTGGTGCGGTGGTCGACGGGCAGCGTGTGCTTCTCCCCGTTGATCTGCAGGGTGATGACGCTGGACGTGGCGGGGTCGGCCGATGGCATGAACAGCCTTCTTTCGCGGGTCTGTTGCGAGGAGAATCTGCGAATCTGCGCGGTGCGAGGTCGGTGGCCGGACGGTGGTCGTCGCCGGCCCGGGCCGGGGTTAGAGTGCGGGCTAAGCGGACAGTTGTCCGTTCTGCGGCTCAGTAACGTAATCGACAACTGTCCCGCCCAGCAAGGACGTTTCCGCGCCACGGCCGAAGGAGGAGGCGTGCGGCAGCAGCCGGACAAGAGCCCCGCGCAGCGCGCGGACGCGCAGCGCAACCGTGCGCGCATCCTCGAGGTGGCCCTGGTGGAGCTGACGCGCTCGGCGCAGACACCACTGAGCACGATCGCCCGGCTCGCGGGGGTCGGCCAGGGCACGTTCTACCGGAACTTCCCGAGCCGCGAGGCGCTCGTCCTGGAGGTGTACCGCTACGAGGTGCAGCAGGTCGCCGACGCGGCGGAGCAGCTCCTGCGGACGCGGGCGCCGGAGGTGGCGCTGCGCGAGTGGATGGACCGGCTGGCCCGGTACGCGATGGCGAAGGCGGGCCTCGCGGACGCGCTGTGCGCGGCGACGAGCGCCCGGGGCACGTTCAAGTCCCTGGCCCAGGGTCCACTGACGGGGGCGCTGGAGCTGCTGCTCGCGGCGAACGACCGGGCGGGCACGATTCGCCCCGGCGTGAGCCCGGACGACTTCATGCTGGCGATCGCCGGGCTGTGGCAGATCGATCCGCATTCCGACTGGGAGCCTCGGGCCGGGCGGCTGCTCGATCTGGTGATGGACGGGTTGCGGGCGGGGGGCTCCGCCGGTTGAGCGGGGGTTCGGGGGTGCGTCTGCCATGTTGTGGTGCGTCGCCGGGTGGCGGTCCCGTCGTGGCTGATCGCGCCCACGCGGCGGAGCCGCATATCGACACAGCCCCGCGCCCCTGAAGGCGGGGGACGCGTCTGCCATGTGGCGGTGCACCGCCGGGGGCCGCGCGGTGGGGCTTCTCGCGCAGTTCCCCGCGCCCCTGAAGGCACACTTCGTGCGCCCCAGGGGCGTCCTACGAGCGTTTGCGGGGCTTGCCGCCTCGGCGGGCTCCGGACTGCTTGGTGGCTGAGCGGGGGCGGGCGGCCGTGGTCGGCTTCTTCTGGGTCTTCTTCTGGGGCTTCTTGTCCTTCTGCGGCTGCTTCTTCTCGGGCTGGGTGCGGCCCCGGGAGCTGTTCACGGTGCGGCCGCGCACGATGCCGATGAAGTCCTCGACCTGGTCCGTGGTGCGCTCCTCCGGCCAGGCGAGCGCCACGGCGGAGCCGGGCGCGTCCGTCACGGTCCGGTAGGTGAGGTCGCGGCGGTGGTGCAGCCGGGCCAGCGACTGCGGCACGATCAGCAGACCCACGCCGGCGGCGACGAGCTCGATGGCGTCGGCCGTGGTCGCGGGCCGCTCGAAGGCGGGCTGCCCGGGCGGGCGCTCCCAGTCGAGCACGTCGTCGAGCGGGTGCTGCACGATCTCGTCGGCGAGGTCGGCGAGCGTGACCTCCTCGACGGCGGCCACGACGTGGTCCTTGGGCACGACGACGACGGTGGTCTCCGTGTAGAGCGGGATCGCGCTGAAGAACGTGCGGTCCACGGGCAGCCGCACCAGACCGGCGTCCGCCTCCCCGCCGCGCAGCACGCCGTCCACGTCGGCCGCGGCCACGGGGACAAGGGTCAGGGGGGTCCCGGGCAGCCGCTCGTTCCAGATCCGGACCCACTTGGCGGGGGTCGCTCCGGGTACGTAGGCGAGCCGGAACCCGGGGGTCGCCGAGGGGTCCGCCGCGGGGGTCTGTTCCGTGCCTGTCACGGAGCCAGGCTACCCGCCGTGGTCGGAGCTCTCCGCCGCGCTCGATACCCTTGACCTCATGACTTCGCACCAGAGCACCCAGACCATGAAGCCCGCCACCGCGGCGAAGAAGCTGGGTGTGTACCTCGACGCCACCCCCACAGAGTTCCGGGAGGGCGTCGTCTCGCGCGCCGAGCTGGCCGCGCTGCAGGCCGACCCGCCGCAGTGGCTGCAGACCCTGCGCGCCGAGGGCCCGCACCCGCGCCCGGTGGTCGCGGAGAAGCTGGGCGTCTCCATCGCGGGCCTGGCCCGCGGCGGCGTCACGGAGGCGCTCACGACGGCCCAGATCACGGCGCTGAAGGACGAGAACCCGGAGTGGCTGCAGAAGGAGCGCGCCACGCAGTCCGAGGTCCGCAAGGAGAACGTCCGTGTGAAGAAGATGCACGCGGAGAAGGCCGAGCGCCAGGCCCGTCAGGCCCAGGACTGAGCCCGGCCGGGGCTCAGGGGCGACTCTCGGCCACCGGCTCCGTCCGCTCGTCGCGGCGCAGGGCGAGCAGGCCCGCCGGGACGAGCGCGGCGAGCACCAGGGCCGCGGCGGCCGTCCAGCCGCCGGCCTCGATCAGCGGGCCGGCCAGTCCGGCGCCGAGCGCGCCGGCGAGGAAGTAGAGCAGGAGATAGACCCCGCTGAGGCTGCCGCCCCGGCGCGGGTCGATCGCGAGGATACGGGCCTGGTTCGCGGCCTGCGCCGTGAAGCACCCGGCGTCGACGAGGGCGAGTCCGGCGGCGGTGACGGCGGGCCGGTCGAGCCCCGTGCACAGCAGCGCCGCCCCCACCGCCGCGACCGCCATGCTCCCGGCGATCACGACGCGCGGCGAGTACCGGTCCCCGAGCCGCCCGGCGGCGGGCAGCGCGGCGAAGCCGAGCACCCCGGCCAGGCTGTAGAGCCCGATCGTCCCCGCGTCCAGGCCGTACGGGGGCTGCCCGAGCCGCACGGTGAGCGCCACCCAGACCAGGCTGAACGCGAAGTACCAGAGGCTGCCGTTCAGGACGGCGCGGCGCAGGGTGCGGTGGCGGTGCAGCAGTTTGGGCAGCGCCACGAGCGTCGCGAGGTAGGTCCCGGTGGGCTCGGGGCGTTCGGCGGGCAGCCACAGCCGGGCGGCGGCCGCGCAGGCCAGGACGAGCGCGGCGGACACGAGCAGCATCCCGCGCCAGCCGACGGCGTCCGCGAGGGCCCCGCCGACGAGCCGGCTGAGCAGGATCCCGGCGGACATCCCGGCCGCGACCAGCGCGACGGCATGCCCGCGCCGCCCCTCGGGGGCCCCGCGCCCGGCGATCGTGGAGGCCATGGCGCTGACACTGGCCCCGGCGCCGATGACGGCGTACGCGAGGAGCAGCAGGGCAGCGTGGTGGGCGAGCGAGGCGATGCCGAGCCCGGCCGCGAGCAGCAGGAGCTGCCCGGCGACGAGGCGCCTGGGCGCCGCCCGGTCGGCGAGCGGCAGCAGGAACGCGAACCCGGCGATGCAGCCGGCCAGCGCGGCCGTCGTGACGAGTCCGATCGCGGCGGCGGAAGTGCCGGTGTCGTGGGCGACGTCGCCGAGCGCGGGCTGGATGGCGTAGTTGTTGGCGAGCGCCACTCCGGCCGTGCAGGCCAGCAGTCCGACCGCGCCGCGTCGCAGGCTCACGGCGCGTCGCCCCGGACGAGGACGACGGCGTAACGGCACTCGTGCGCCGTGGAGTTGACGAAGACGCAGGGTGCGGGCCGCCCCAGCTCGACGGTGTCGCCCGCGTCCAGCTCGTGCACCGTGTCGCCCTCGTGGAAGGTGAGGTGCCCGTCGAGGACCCAGATGATCTGCCGGTGGAACGCGAACGCCGCCGCCGGGTACGGGACTTCCGCCCCGGCGGGGAGCCGGATCTCGGCGACCTCGGCGGGAAACCCGGGGCCCGAGACCTGCCGCCGGGTGTATCCGGTCTCGGGGTCGTTCCAGCGGGGCGCGGCATCCGCCCGCCGCACCCGCTCTTCCGCCTCCCCGTCGGGGTCGAGCAGGGTGGCGACGCTGAGCCGGAACGCGGCGGAGAGCTTGCCGAGGACGACGGCCGTGGGGTTGCTCTCGCCGCGCTCGATCCGGTGGATCATCGCCCGTGACACCCCGGACTCCTCGGCGAGCTCCGCCAGCGTCCAGCGCCGCCGGTCCCGCTCGGCACGGATGCGGGCGCCGATGCGCTCCACCAGAGGGTCTACGATGTTGGACATGAATCCAATATACGAGATCGAGGAGCCCGGGCGGCAGGCGGTGACGGTCCGCCCGGCCCGGGCCACGGACCTGCCCCCCGTCCTGGCCATCCGCAACCACGCCATCGAGCACGGCACGGCGCTGTGGACGGACACCCCGCAGACCCGCGAGGAGGGCGCGGCCTGGCTCGGCGACCACCTGGAGCGGGGCTCGGCGTTCGTCGCGGAGCACGCGGGCGGGGTGGTCGGCTTCGCGGTCTACGGCCCGTGGAAGGCGTACTCCGGCTTTCGGCACACGGTCGAGAACTCGGTCTACGTGGCCGAGGGCCGGCACGGCCTGGGCATCGGCTCGGCGCTGCTGTCGACGCTCATCACCGCGGCGCGGGCGGCGGACCTGCACGTGATGATCGCCGGCATCGAGGCGAGCAACACGGCGTCGATCCGCCTGCACGAACGGCACGGCTTCGAGCACGCGGGGACGGTGCGGGAGGTGGGCCGCAAGTTCGGCCGCTGGCTGGACCTGACGCTGATGCGCCTGCCGCTCGACGAACCCCCGGAGGTTTCGAACAGCTGAGCACTGGGCGACACTAGGGCACACGGACACATCCGGGGGCCGCGCGCCCCCGACGAACGGGGGTCTCGCTCATGGTCTACGGAATCGTCATCCTCGCCGTACTCGCGCTCGCGGGCGCCGCGTGCCTGGTCGCGCTGCGCCGCCGGGGCGGACCGGGCGAGCGGGGCGCGGACGAAGCAGCCGCAGCGGCGCGGGGCCTGAACGAGGGCGTGTCTGCGGCGAACGCGACGCGTCAGAACCTAGGCCCGTCCTGACCCGAACGCGCGGGTGCCCCGCCGCGCCGGTGACGGCGGGGCGGGGCACCGGGCTTCTTCCGTGTGGGCCGGATCAGGTGCGCGCGCGGGGCCTGCGCAGGAGCACGACGCCGCCGGCCAGCAGGAGCAGTCCCAGCACCGCCGCGCCGAGACCACCCAGCCAGAGGGGCTGTTCCATGGGGGCGTGGGCGGTCTTCGAGACACCGGAGGGCGTCTCGAAGTGCTTCTCGCCGCGGTACTCGACGGGCTCCGCCTCGACTTCCTGACGGGTGTCGGCCGCCCTGACGGCCGCCGCCGCGTTCACGGGCCCGTAGCCGTCGAGCGCGCTGTGCCTGCCCGGGTGGCTCGCGGTGCGGGTGAGCGCGGAGCGGGCCTGGGCCGGGGTGAGGTCCGGGTACTCGGCGTACATCAGCGCGAGCACTCCGGCGGTCAGCGCCGTCGACACCGAGGTGCCGTCCCGCTTGGAGTACCCGCCGGAGCGTTCGGCGAGGGTGACACCCACGCCGGGTGCCGCGACCGCGTTGTACGTCTTCACGTTGGACAGCGCGGCCCGGCCACCGCCGGGCCGGGTGGCCGCGACGGCGATCGCGCTGGCGTAACCGGCGGGGAAATCGCCGTCGTTGGACTCGTCTCCGGCGTTGCCCGCGGCGGCCACGGTCGTGATGCCGCTGCTCGCCGCGTACCCGAGCGCGTTGGCGACGGGCCGCTGGTAGTCGGCGAACTTGTTGCCGAGGGACAGCGAGATCACGTCGGCGCCGTGCTCGACCGCGTAGTCGATGCCCTTCGCGATCGGGTCGCCGTCGTGCCGGAAGGTGACCTCTCCGGTGTCCTCCTCGGCGGAGTCGTCGATCGAGCGGATCGAGAGGATCTTCGCCCGGGGCGCGACCTTGAGGATCGCGGAGGCCATGGCGGTGCCGTGCAGGCCCCAGTCGTCGTCGCTCGGGCTCTTGCCGTCCTTCATGAAGTCGGGCCCGGTCGTGACGTGCCCCTTGACGGAGGGGTGGTCCGGGTCGACGCCCGAGTCGATGACGGCGACGGTGACACCCTCGCCCTGGCTGAGGCGCTGCGCGGCCGGCAGACCGAGCGCCGCGTTCTCCCAGCCCGCGGGCACCGTGGTGGCGGCGGCCGCGGGCGCGGCGCCGGAGAGCGCCGCCCCGCCGACGAGCCCGACGAGCAGGCCGGCGGTCAGCGCGCCGCGCAGGGCGCGCCGCGAGCGGCCCCCCGTGTTCGTGGTCCGGGTGCTCACTTCACGCCCTCCAGCCGCAGGTCGTCGATGTGCCCCTCGAAGAGGCGGGCCACGTCGTGGGCCGTACCGGCCATGGCCTTGCGGTCGAAGAGCCCGGTGTCGTCGTCCTCGCCCCACTTGCCGGGCAGCCATCCGGCGACCCGCCCGTCGACCGAGCCGGTCGTGACGGCCAGCGCGTACGGGAGGTACTCGCCGTCGGTGGGCGTCAGGTCGGCGGCCGAGCGGCGCGCGTCGGACCAGTTCGCGGCGGCGGTGCCAGGCACCGGCAGCGCCCTGACGCCGGGTTCCTCGTTCTGATGGTCCTCGAAGAATTCCATCAGTTCCACGCGCCTCGACTCCTCCGGCGGCAGCACCACGAGGGCGACCGTCGCGAGGGTGTTGACGGTGGGGTCGACGTAGGTGGCACGCAGCACGGCCTTGCAGCCGAGCCGCTTCGCCGTCTTCCCGATGCTGCCGTCCAGCGCCTTCGCACACGAGGTCTCCTCGGAGATGCCGAGGCGCTCCCACATCGCGTACTTGGGGTCGGTGGCGCCGGAGAGCATGTCGGCGCGGCCGCCGATGGTCTTCGGGAAGAGCCGGTCGACCGGCTCGTCCTTCCAGAGGGTCAGCCCGTAGCGGGCGTTGGCGATGGTCTGCCGGCTGTTGCTGTACGCGTGCGCGGCGAGCGCGGAGCCGCCGAGCAGCAGCAGGGCGCCGAGGACGCACAGGACGACACCTCCCGCACTGCGCCCGCTGCTCCGGGCGGGCTGGGCGGCAGCGGGCGGCGGACCCCAACCCGGCGGCATCTGCCCCTGGTTCGCGGGCGGAATGGAATGAGACATGTCTCCCCCGATGGACGAACGGTGAACGTCAGACTCTATGCACCCGCACCGCCGGCGACCGCACGGCCCTCACCTGCGACACAGAACGCCACATCGCTCAACAGGCCCTGACACAGCGGGAGTTGAGCACTCTTGCCGACAGCCGCACCCCTCCCCCGCCGAAGGCTCCGACACCACGCCGCACAAGAACCCCACAGATGTGATCACTGACCTGCTATTTCTTCACCATGACGTCAATCGATTGAGACGAGACGCATCGTCTTGTACAGTAGCGGCATGGCCTTCTACTTCTTCCTCTGAGTCCGGGCACGGCGCCCCGTCGCCGTCACCGCCGCCCGTGCACACCTCACACCTCAGGGAAGTCACATGCGCGAACGCGCCCGTACCGCCGTGCCCGCCGCCACGGCGCAGCTGTCCGTCAAGAACGTCACGAAGTCCTACGGCACCCGGACCGTCCTCGACCAGGTCACCTTCACCGTCCGACCGGGCGAGAAGGCCGCGGTCATCGGCGAGAACGGGGCCGGCAAGTCCACCCTCCTGCGGCTGCTCGCCGCCGCCGAGGCGCCGGACGACGGGGAGGTCACCGTCCGCTTCCCCGGCGGCACCGGTCACCTCGCCCAGACCCTCGCCCTCTCCGCCGACCGCACCGTGCAGGACGCCGTCGACCTCGCGCTGAGCGAACTGCGGGACATGGAACGCCGGTTGCGCGCGGCGGAGGAGGGACTCGGCGAGGCGACTCAGGACGAGCTGGCCGCGTACGGCGAACTCCTGCTCGCCTACGAGGAACGCGGTGGGTACGAGGCCGACGTCCGGGTGGACGCCGCCCTGCACGGGCTGGGACTCGCCGGAGTCACCCGCGAGCGGCCGCTCGGCTCGCTGTCGGGCGGCGAGCGGTCCCGGCTCGCCCTCGCCTGTGTGCTGGCCGCGGCACCCGAACTGCTCCTGCTCGACGAGCCGACGAACCATCTCGACGCGGCGGCCGTGCGCTGGCTCCAGGAGCATCTGCGCGCCCATCGCGGCACCGTCGTCGCCGTGACCCACGACCGGCTCTTCCTGGAGCGCGTCGCGACGACGATCCTGGAGGTCGACCGGGACAGCCGCACGGTGCACCGGTACGGCGACGGGTGGACCGGCTACCGCGCCGCGAAGGCATCGGCGCGCCGCCGCGCCGTGCAGGAACACGCGGAGTGGATCGAGGAGTTGGCCCGCACCGAGGAGCTGGTGGCGGCCGCCGGGAGACGGCTCGCGACGACCGGCAAGGATCCGGGGCAGGGCTTCGGCAAGCACCGCCGCTCGCACGAGGCGAAGCTCGGCGGACAGGTGCGGGCGGCCCGCGAACGGCTGGCGCACCTGCGGCGCACACCGGTGCCCGAGCCGGCGGCCCCGCTCCGGTTCACCGCGGCGCTCACGACGGCGTCCGGCGCCCGGCCCGGCGAGGACGGCCCGCTCGTCGCACTGGACGGCGTCCGGGTCGGCGACCGGCTGCGCCTGGACAGCCCCCTGACGGTCGGCGCCGGTGAGCGGCTCCTCGTCACGGGCGCCAACGGGGCCGGGAAGTCGACGCTGCTGCGGGTCCTGGCCGGCGATCTCGCACCGGACACGGGGACGGTGCGTATCGCCGCCCGGATCGGCTATCTGGCACAGGAGTTGCCCACGCGGTCCACACGGCTGCCGCTGCTCGCCGCGTTCGCGGCCGGGTCGCCCGGCCTGCCCGACGAACACGCCGAACGGCTGCTCGCCCTCGGTCTGTTCCGCGAGGAGGACCTGCGCGTACCGGTCGCGGAACTGTCCGCCGGACAGCAGCGGCGGCTCCAGCTCGCCCGCCTGGTCACGCGTCCCGCCGACGTCCTCGTCCTCGACGAGCCGACGAACCACGTCGCGCTCGACCTCGTGGAGGACCTGGAGGCGGCCCTGGCCGTGTATCCGGGCGCGGTCGTCGTGGTCTCGCACGACCACGCCTTCCGCGAACGGTTCCCGGGCCGCCGCCTGGCACTGAACGCCGGCCGCCCGGCCTGACCTCAGGACCCGAGGTCGGCGGTGCGCTCGTCGAGGAGCCCCGCCGACCGGAGGTCGGGCCAGAGGCCGGCCGGGATCTCCGTGGCGTACGCGGCGAGGTCGCGGCGTACCTCGTCCGCGCTGCGCATGCCGACGACGACTCCGGCGACGGCGGGGTGGAGCAGCGGGAAGGCCAGGGCCGCCTGCGGGACCGTCACGCCGTGGGCGGCGCAGACATCTGCGACGCGGTGGGTCCGGGCGAAGAGTTCGGGAGTGGCGGGGCCGTAGTCGTACCGGGCGTCCTCGGCGGGGCGGTCGGTGGCCAGCAGGCCGGAGTTGAAGACCGACGCGGCCAGGACGGAGACGCCGCGTGCGGCGCAGGCGGGCAGCAGTTCGTCCAGGGCGCTGTGGTCGAGGAGGGTGTACCGGCCGGAGAGCATGACGGCGTCCGCGTCGGTCTCGCGCACCAGGCGGGCCAGCTTCCCGGGGTCGTACATGCCCGCGCCGATCGCCCCGACCACGCCCTGGGCGCGCAGTTCGGCCAGCGCCGGATATCCGGTGCGCAGCGCCGCCTCGAAATGTTCCTCGGCATCGTGCAGGTACAGCACGTCGACGCGGTCGAGGCCGAGCCGGGCGAGGGAGTCCTCGACGCTGCGCAGGACGCCGTCGCGGGAGAAGTCCCAGACCCGGCGGTGGGTGGCCGGCACCACGAACCGTTCGTCGGTGCGGCCGCCCGCCTCCTGCGGCACCAGCAGCCGGCCCACCTTGGTGGACAGGGTGAACGCGGTCCGTTCCTTGCCGCGCAGGAAGGCGCCGGTGCGGCGTTCGGACTGGCCGATGCCGTAGTGGGGCGAGGTGTCGAAGGAGCGGACGCCGCCGTCCCAGGCGGCGGCCAGGGCCCCCGCCGCCGTGTCGTCGTCCAGCGCGGTGAACAGGCCGCCCAACGGGCCGCCGCCGAAGCTGAGTTCCGTGACCTCGACCTCGGTGCGCCCGAGTCGTCGTGTCCGCATGTCTCTCCGTCCGGCCGGGTGGTGGGCGTTCGCCGACGACGTCGACCCTAGGCGCTCCCCGGCCGGAACGCGGCGCGTCCCGCGCGGCGGCCCTACGAGGCGGCGCCGGTCAGCGACAGGAACTCGCTGCGCGAGCGGGCGTCGGAGCGGAGGAGGCCCAGCATGGTCGAGGTCATGGTGCTGGAGCCGGTCGCCTGCACGCCGCGCAGGGTCATGCAGGAGTGCTCGGCCTCGATGACGACGCCGACGCCCTTGGGCTCGAGTTGGGTCTGGAGCCAGTCTGCGACCTGTTTGGTCAGGCGTTCCTGCACCTGCGGGCGGCAGGCGAAGTGCTCGACGACGCGGGCCAGTTTGGACAGCCCCAGGATGCGGGAGCCGGGCAGGTAGCCGACGTGGGCGGTGCCGGTGAAGGGCAGCAGATGGTGCTCGCACACGGACCGCAGCGGGATGCGGCGGGCCAGGACCAGTTCGTCGTAGCCCTCGTCGTTGGGGAAGGTCGTCAGGTCGAAGGGGCGTGGGCTGAACAGTTCCGCGTAGGCGCGTGCCATGCGGCCCGGGGTGCCGCGCAGGCTCTCGGAGGCGGTGGAGATCCCGAGGGCTTCGAGGAACTGTCCGGCGGCCGTCTCGGCGGCGGCCAGGTCGATGCCCTCGGGCTGGTGGACGACGCGCAGGGCCGGCGGGGCGGAGGGCGCCTGCTGGGTGGCGAGGCGCGCGGCGGTTCCGTACGGGTACTCGCTCATGTCAGCTGCCCCCGACGCCCAGGGCGGTCAGCAGGACGAGGACGAGGGTGACGACGGCGAACAGGCCGTGGGCCAGCACGACGGCGACCGGGAAGTGCCGTTCGGCGGGGGCCTCGTCCGTCGCGGGGCCGTGCGCGGTCGCCCTGGCGCGGTACACGGGGATCCAGCGGGCCAGCATCACGAAGCCGAGCAGGGCGACGGGCAGCAGCAGGCCGAACGCGGTCCAGGCGAGGGCGTCCTTGTCCGCCACGACATAGGCGATCCAGACGACGAGCCCGATCGCGGCGAGGGCGAAGTGCCCGAACACGACGGGGGCGGGGAGCCTGCTGGTGCCGGACTGCTGCTGCCGCAGCCCGCCGCGCTGGATCCAGGTGCCGAGCATGTAGAAGCCGCCCAGGGCTGTGACCAGCCAGGCGATCAATGCGGCGATGTCCATGGGGAACTCCGAGGAATCGGGATGACGGGGAGATGGTGTGGCGGGGGACGGAGTGACCGGGTGACGGTCAGCGGGTGGTGCGGGTGGTGCGGTCCGCATCGGATGCGGACGGCCGGGTCGTCGTGAAGCCCTCGGCCTGCTTCCGCTCGTCCGCGACGCGCACGCCGTAGTGGTAGGCGAGCTTGCCGCCGAGGAACCCGGACGCGCCCAGGGCCGCCACGCTCACCGCGGACAGGACGAGCGGCCCGGTCCCGACGGCGCTGTCACGGCCGATGTCCTCGCCGTGGCGCCACAGGAAGTTGCCGACGTAGGCGGCGGTGACCAGCAGGTTCAGCGTCATGTGGACCAGCGCCGTCCGGAAGGCCGGGGTGCCGGGCGGGAGGGCGAAGAAGTCGAGGAAGCCGACCGTCGCGGCGAGCAGCGCGCCGATGACGCCGACGGCGATCAGCCACTGCGAGGACTGGGTCAGGAAGCCCGGACGGTCGACGACGTGCGACGCGATGTCGAACACGAGGCTCGTCACCCACGCGCCGATCGGCACGGTCACCAGGATCGGATGGAAGGGGTGGCCGTAGGGCCCCGCGAGCAGGGAACTCACCGGTTGTTTCGCCTGAAGCTGCGGCTGACTGGGCATGGCGCGACCTCCCACTAGTTTCGCCAATAAATGTTGGTCTTATTCGGCGGCGACGTCAAGCCGGGCAGCCCAGAAGGCCCCGCACGACCTCTGCGCCCATCCGGGTGGGAGTTACTGTGGGGGTGTGGCTTCAGAAACGAGCGGGCAGCCGGAGCAGCCGGCACCGGGCGGCGACAACGCCATCGATTCGGTCAGCGTCCTGAGCGAGGACTCACGGCGCCGTATGTTCACGTTCATCCGGCGCGCCCGGCGCGCGGTCACGCGGGACGAGGCCGCCGCGAGCGTCGGCATCTCCCGCAAGCTCGCCGCGTTCCACCTCGACAAGCTGGTCACCGCGGGGCTGCTGCGGGCGCGGTACGAGGCCCCGGGCGGGGTCCGCAAGGTCGGCCGCCAACCGAAGGTGTACGAGCCGACCGACGCGCAGATCACGGTGAACATCCCGGACCGGCGCCACGAGTTGCTGGCCGGCCTGCTCCTGGACGCCGTCCTCACCGAGGGCGCGGACGAGAACGCGACGCAGGCCGCGCTGCGCACCTCCGAACGGCGCGGCAGGGAACTGGGCGAGGCGGCCCGCGAGGAGCTCCGCCCCGGCCGCATGGGACCGGAACGCGGCCTGACGGCCTGCGAACACCTCCTCGAAGCGGGCGGCTACGAACCCTTCCGTGAGACGCCCACCCGGCTCCGGCTCCGCAACTGCCCCTTCCACCCGCTGGCCGCGAAGGCCCCGGACCTGGTGTGCGGCATGAACCTGGCGTTCCTCGGCGGCTGCCTGGAGGGCCTCCAGGTCAACGGCATCGAGGCCGTGCTCGCCCCGGAGCCCGGCGAATGCTGCGTACGCCTGATGCCGAGCGCGCCGGACGCGGACCGGGAATCCGGACCAGAAGCAGCCGAGCCGCCCCCCGCCTAGGGTGACCGCGTGGACGTCTCAGACCTGAACACCGGGCAGGCCGCGCTGCGCGCCGAGGCGGAGCAGGTGTACCGGGACCTCGCGCTCGACACGTCACTGCCGCGCGGCGGACGGGAACCTAGAGGCTGGTGCGCGTCGCGTGCATCTCCTGGAAGAACGTGAGCTCCCCGTCGGGGCCCTCGCTGTAGCCCTTCCAGTGGAACGAGGTCGGGGTGACGTCGGTGAACGTCCAGCGGGAGCGCCTGCCTTCGGCGTCCGTGCCTTCCTGGATCATTCCGCCGGCGCCGTCGGAGCGGCCGGTCTGCGTGAAGTAGGACGGTAGCTTGGGCGAGATCCAAGTGATCGTCCACAGGCCGGTGTTGACGTCGTACATGCGGACGGTGGTGCCGGGATAGCGGCCCATGAAGTCCGGGCAGTGGAGCACGTCCTGCACCACCCGGCCGCCGAGCGCCCACCCGAAGCGCCACTCCCCCGCGGCGGTCCGCCACTCCCCGTCCGGGAACCGGTAGCGGTTGCTGATCTCCCACGTCCCGACCAGCCGGCCGTAGAGCATCATCGCGTCGGCGTGCTCCGGATCCGGGCCGTCCGCCGAGAGGAGGTCCAGCATCGCGTCACGGGCGGGCGGGGACACGTTCATCGGGCTCACACCTTCGGCTGGAAGATCTGACAGGTCGAGGAAGACCGGACGTTCGCGTATGACGGTGATCCCGTTCGACCGGGCAGAGAATAGCCCGCCGCCCAGGGCGTGTCGGGCCTCTTTTTCAGTCGGACAGGTCCCACAGCAGCCGGTAGTACGTGATCCGCTCCGGGGCGGCTTCGATCCCGTACGCGTCGAGGAGCGCCTCCTCCCAGCCGGGACCGTAGTTCCACCGCGTGCTCCACGTGGCGACGGCGAGATCGGCCCAGGGGTCGGCGACGCCGAGCGTGCCGAGGTCGACGTGGCCGCTGTGCGTGCCGTCGTCGGCGACCAGGGTGTTGGGGGCGCAGGCGTCGCCGTGGCAGACGACGAGCCGCTCGGCGGGCGGGATGTCGGCGAGCAGGCCGAGCACCCGCTCGACCGTGCCGAGGTGCCGCAGGTCCGGGTGCCGTTCGGCGGGGTCGATCCGGCCGGCCGCGGCGCGGGCCCGCACCCGTTCCAGGCGCTTCTCGGCGGACCAGTCGAAGGGGCAGTCCGCGACGGGGAGCGTGTCGTGCAGCGCCCGCAGCCCGGAGCCGACGGCGCGGACGGCGGTTCTGGGGTCACGCTTCCAGTGGTCGTCCACCGCGGAGCGCCCGGGCAGGCCCTGGGTGAGGATCCAGGTTCCGGTGCCGTCGGCGCCCTCGGCGAGCACGCGCGGCACCGTGGTGTACGCCGACGCCCATCGCAGCCGTGCCGTCTCGGCGGCGAGGTCGATGCCGCTGCCGTGCGGCGTCCACTTCACGAACTGCCGTGCGTCGCCGAGCCCGACCTGGAACGTGAGCCCGCCGGCCTCGTTCTCCCAGACCGCCCGCACGGGCCGGCCCGCCGCGATCTCGGTGACGACGGGCGGGGCCTGTACGGGCTCTCGGGGCGCGGAGGCGATCATCGGGCCATTGTGGTCGACGGGCGGTGCCGGGTCCCGGCCGTTCGACGAGACCCGGCACCCTGTTCAGCCCCAGAGGCCGAGGGCGAACTCCGCCGCCACCGTGGACAGGACGAACGACGCGATGATCGCCGTCGTGCCCACGGGGACGATCTTCCAGCCGATCTTCTTCAGCATCGGCAGGTCCTTGCCCAGGCTCAGGCCCGCGATGGTCAGCAGCATCGTGATGACGGAGAGGATGTCGACGCTCGCGCCGGTCCGGGTCAGCCAGCCCGCGACCGGCGACACCGGCGAGGTGAGCAGGGCGCCGAGCGTGATGACGACGACGATCGCGGGGAGCCGGCCCCGGGTCACCCGGGAGACGCCCAGGCCCGCCAGGACGAGCGCGGCGAGGACCGCGTAACAGGCGATCATCGACCAGGTGAAGCCGTGCGCGGCGACGGCCGCGACGACGAGCCCGGTGCCGACGACGATGCTCGTGGTGGTCCACAGCGGCACGCGCGTGGTCGGCCGGGCGAGGACCTTCTCCGCGTCGGCGGCCAGGTCCTGGGCCTCCGGCTCGGCCTTGGGCCGGCGGCCGGGCAGCACGGCGTCCTTGTCGCGGGTCAGCAGCCGGTAGCAGCGGTCGGCGAGCGGCAGGGAGACCCAGACGCCGATGTAGAGGCCGAGGACGCTGGTGATCAGGTTCGACGTGGAGGCGAGGGCGAGCGCCTGCTCCGACATCTCGGGGTGCACGGCGACGATCGACGCGGCGCCCGCGGCCATCATCGACGAGGAGCCGATGCCGGAGCCCATGGCCAGGGCGCGCGGGTCGAAGATGCCGAGTGACGCGGCGAGCGAGGCGACGAGACTGACGACGAGCGCGCCGAAGATCGTGCCGTACACGTACATCGACAGCACGCCGCGGTACTGCGGCGAGTCGGCGCCGTAGCGCTCGCTCACCATCGCGAAGGACGTCTCCCGGTCGATGGAGAAGGTGGCGCCGATGGTCGCGGGGCCCATGCGCAGCAGCACGGCGAGCGGCAGGGCGACGAGGATCGTGCCGAACAGGTGCCCCGCTTCCTGGAGGAGCAGCGCGGGCCCGGCGTCGAGCAGCAGGGGAACGCTGGGGCCGATGGTGAACGCGAGCCGGGCGCCCAGGACGAGCACCGCGATGCCCATGATCACGTTGGCGGCCTGCTGGAGGTCCACGGGCAGCGGCCTGATCCGCTGACCCGACGTGATGCCACCGGCCAGCAGACCCCAGATCATCGGAAGGAGCGTGACCGCCGCGACGCCGACCGGGACGACGATCGGGCCGATCGCCTGGGCGGCCGACGCGAACACCACGGCGAACCCGATGAGGACCCAGAGGCGGGCGTCGCGCAGGGTGAGCCGTACTGCGGCCGCGGCGCCCTGTGAAGTGCTCACGGCGGCGGCTTCCTTGAGGGTGGAGTCGGTGCTCATTCATTGTCTCCTGGCTGGGAGGCACGTGATTCCGGTGAGGGGACCGGGCTCATGCCTCGAGGGTGACCCGGGTCGCCCCGGCGGGCCGCTCGGCGGTGCGACGGCGGAAGTCGGCCCGCAGCTCGTCGTCGAGGGCGACGTCGAGCGCGGTCCAGGCGAGCGCCACGGCGCCGTCGACGACGGCGTCGTCGGCCGCGGGGCTGATCGCGGCCACGGTGAAGTCCGGGTTGTGCGGTACACCCTGCTCACCGAGGAACGCGATCATGGGGTGGATGCTGGGGACGACCTGCGACACGTTGCCCATGTCGGTGGAGCCGCCGCCGAGCGACGGGGCGCCCTCGACGGTGCGGCCCCGGTCGGTGAGATTGCGGTCCCACAGCGCGGCGAGCGTCTCGTCGGGGTTCATCGGCGCGTACGCGTGCTCGGTGGGCGCCCACGCCCAGGTGCACCCGGTCGCGACGGCGGCGCCCTCGAAGCAGGCGAGGACGCGCTTCTTCATGTCGCGCCAGACGTCCAGCTCGTAGGCGCGGATCTCGACCTGAACGGTGGCGCGGTCGGGAATGATGTTGGTGGCCTCGCCGCCGTGCGACACGAAGGCGTTGAGGTTCGTGTCGGTGGGCAGGTGCTGGCGGAGCAGGCCGATCGCGGTGAGGGCGAGGGTCGCGGCGGCGCCCGCGTTGACGCCCTGCTGGGGCGAGGCGGCGGCGTGCGCGGTGCGGCCGCCGAAGGTCACCTCGAAGCGGTCGACGGCGGTGGAGCGGAACGCGTTCGCGGGGCGGTCCTCGCCGGTCATGCCGTGGACCATCATCGACAGGTCGACGTCCTCCCAGGCGCCCTCGACGAGCAGGGAGACCTTGCCGCCGCCGTGCTCCTCGGCCGGCGTGCCGAGCAGCTTGACGCGCAGGCCCGCCGCGTCGGCCACCGGGGCGAGCGCGAGCGCGGCTCCGACTCCCGCGGCGGCGATCACGTTGTGCCCGCAGGCGTGGCCGATGCCGGGCAGCGCGTCGTACTCCGCGCAGATCGCCACGGTGAGGTCGCCGGTCCCGTAGACGGCCTCGATCGCCGTCTCCACCCCGTACGCGCCGACGTGGACGGCGAAGCCCGCGTCCCGCAGGACCTCCGCGACGCGCGCGGCCGCCCGGTGCTCCTGCCAGGAGAGCTCGGGGTCGGCGTGCAGGGCGTGGCTCAGGGCGAGGAGCTGGGAGCGGCGGCGGGCCACCTCGGCCTCGGCGCGGTCCTTGGTGTCCTTGGCCGCCGCGAGCGCTTCGGTGGTCCGGGAGATGGTGTTCGTCAAGGTCGGTCCTTCTCGCGTGGCTTCCGGTTGGCGTGCAGTGTGAGGTCTGCGCAGAGGTCCACCGGGCGAAGTGCCGATAAACTGCGCAAGTGAGTACGAGGGCGCAGGAAAATATGCTGGACCCCACGGATGAGCGCCTCATCCATGCGCTGCAGATCGAACCGAGGGCGAGCTGGACCGATCTGGCGCCGGTGGTGGGCGTGGACGCGGCGACGCTCGGCCGCAGGTGGAACCGGCTGCGCGACGAGGGCGTCGTCTGGGTCACCGGATTCCGGCCGCGCCGCCAGCTCGCGATGATCGAGATCGAGTGCGCGCCCGACCAGATCGACGCGACGGCGCGCGAGCTGGAGCAGGACCGCGCCGTGTGGGTGCTCGACTTCTGCTCGGGCGCGCGGGACCTGCTCGCGATCGTCTCCTTCGACGACCTGTCCGACCTGTCCGATTACGCGCTGCGGCGGCTCGGCGAGAAGGAGGGCCTGCGCGGCATGCGCACCCACCCCGTCAACGAGATCCTGGTCGACGCCGCCAACTGGCGGCTGCGCGCGCTCACCGCGGAGGAGGCGGCGCGGGTGCGTCCGCCGCGGGGGCCGCGGGCCCGGGCGGCCCGGACCGTGCCCGACGACCTGCGGGAGGCGATCGAGGCCGAGGTGTGGCGCGACGGACGGGTCGCGGTCACGGCGATCGCCGAGCGGCACGGGTTCTCGCCGCAGCGGGTCGCGGACGCGCTGGCGACGCTGCGGCGCGGCGGTGAGCTGCTCTTCCGCACCGACCTGGCGCGCGAGGTGTCGGGCTGGCCGGTCTACACGTGGTACTTCGTCGAGGCGTCGGCGCGCACGATCGAGACGGTGCGCACCGCGCTCGGGACGGTGCCGGAGGTGCGGCTCGCGTTCACCTCGCCGAGCCGCTACAACCTGATCCTCGCCGTGTGGCTGCGCCGGCTCGCGGATGTGAACCGCTTCGAGATGGCCCTAGGCGCGGCCCTGCCGGACTCCCGCATCGCCGACCGTTCCGTGGTGCTCAGCATGCGCAAGCACATGGCGCAGATCATCGGTCCGGACACGCGGTCACGGGGGTACTCCGGGGACGTGTGACGGCTCGGCGTGTGACGGGCTCAGCCCACGCGGGACCCGCGCGGGAGGGTCAGGGCGGCGAGCGCGCTCACCAGGGCGCCGGCCGCCACCATCAGCGCGGTGACGAAGACCGCGTGGGCCGACGCCGGGGCGCTCTGGTCGCCGGCCGAGGCCAGGTAGACGCTTCCGTGGACCGCGACGCCGAGGACCTGGGCGATCTGGGCGGTGGTGGTCATGACGCCGCTCGCGTCCGCGGCGTCGGCGGGCTCGACGCGGGCGAGGGCCACGGTGAGCAGCGGGCTGGTGACGTAGCCCATGCCGAGGCCGACGACGAGGTGCAGGAGGGGCAGGGCGGGGCCGCCGTCGCCGCCGGGCCGCATGGCGAGGCCGATGCCGAGGTGTCCGGCGGCCGCGGCCGCGCACCCGGTGGCGATCATCGTGCGGCGGAACCGCTCGGGCACCTTCTGCCAGGTCAGGCTCCCGGCGGCGACCCCGAGGGCGAGCGGCGCGAAGGTGAGTCCGGTGCGGGTCGCGGAGGCGCCGAGCCCGGACTGCAGATGCTGGGAGAAGGAGAAGAGGAAGCCCGAATACCCGGCCATGGCGAAGAAGTTGGCGCAGGCCCCCGACGCGAGGCCGGGTGTCCGCAGGACCCGGCCGGGCAGCAGCGGGGCGCCGCCTCGACGGGCGACCACCCGCTCGACGAGGGCGAACAGGCCGAACGCGGGCACCGCGAGGACGAGCGAGGCCTGCGCCCACAACGGCCATCCGCGCTCGTGGCCGAGGACGAGCGGCACGACCAGCAGGAGCAGCGCGGCGGTGAGGGTGATCAGGCCGGGAAGGTCCAGGCTCTTGGCGTGTTCTGGCCTGCCCTTGGGGAGCAGGCGCGGCGCGGCGAGCACGAGGGCGGCGCCGATCGGCACGTTGACGAGGAACACCGGGCGCCATCCCGCGCCGAACAGGTCCGCGCTCACCAGGAGGCCGCCGGCGAGCTGCCCGACCACCACGCCCAGGCCGATGACCGCCGCGTAGAGGCTGAGCGCGCGGGCGCGGGCGGCGCCCTGGAACCGGAGCTGGATCAGGCTGTAGATCTGCGGCATGAGCAGGGCCGCTCCGACGCCCTGGACGACGCGGGCGCCGACGAGGACGGCGGCGCCGGGGGCGAGCCCGCAGACGAGCGAGGCGGCGGTGAAGGTGACGAGGCCGGTCAGGAAGAGGGTGCGGAAGCCGTGGCGGGCGCCGAGCCGGGCGCCGGTGACGAGGAGGGCGGCATAGGCGACGGTGTAGCCGGAGACGATCAGTTGCAGGGCCGAGCCGGTGGTGCCGAGGTCGGTGCGGATCGCGGGGGTGGCGACGTTGACGACAGTCGAGTCGAGCAGCGCCATGAAGACGGCGCCCAGCATGACGGCCAGCATGCGGCGGTCGCGCGGTGTGCCCGAGCGGGTGTCAGGTGTCGGCGCCTGTACGGGAGATGGGCCCGGGCCGGCCTGAAGTGCGGCTGGGGCAGGGGAAATCGGTGTGGTGCGGGTCCGTCGCATGAGGGCGATGCTCGTGGCGGCCCGGTCCGGGGACCAGGCGTCCGGTGATCCTGGTACCCGGGGTATCTGGTTACCGTCGGGCGCGTCCCGCAGACTGGGGCCGTGACCTCCCTCGATCCCCGTACCGCGCCCGGCCCCGACACGGGTGGAGAGGCGCGGCGGCGCTCCGAGCTCGGCGCCTTCCTGAGGCGGCGCAGGGAGCGCGTCGGGCCGGCCGAGGTGGGCCTGCCCGAGGGGACGCGCCGCCGCACGCCCGGGCTGCGCCGCGAGGAGGTCGCCCAGCTGTCCGGCATCGGGGTCGCCTGGTACACGTGGCTGGAGCAGGGGCGGCGGATCAACCCGAGCGTCCAGGTGCTCGACGCGATCGCGAGGACGCTGAAGCTCGACCGGACGGAGCGGGACCATCTGTACCGGCTCGCGGGCGTCCCGAGCGTGCCGCTCGACGCGCCCGCGACGGTACCCGGTCCGCCCGGGCAGCAGGCCATCCTCGACGCGCTGACCCCGCTCCCGGCGACGCTCGTGACGGCCCGCTACGACGTGCTGGCGTACAACGAGGCGTACGCGGCGCTCGATCCGGGCCTGACGCTGCTGCCGCCCGGGGACCGCAACGTGCTGTGGCATCTGTTCACGGCCGAGGAGCGGCTCCAGCCGCTGGTCGAGTGGGAGCGTGAAGTCTCCTTCATGGTGGCCCAGTTGAGGGCCGAGTTCGGCTACCGGATGCGGGACGCCACGTGGACGGGGTTCGTGGGGCGGCTCTCGGAGGCGAGTCCGCGCTTCGCCGAGATGTGGGCCCGGCACGAGGTGGCCGCCCCGGCGGCCCGGGTCAAGTCGTTCTGGACCGTCGACGGCGAGCGGCTCGGCCTGCGGGCGACCGGGTTCGCGGCGACCGCCGACCCGGGCACCAGGATGTGGGTCTACACGCCCGAGGACGCGGACACCGAGCGGCTGCTCGGTGAACTCGTCGGCCGCCTCCGGTCGTCGGGCCCCGCGGCGCTGCTGGAGCGGGGCGCGCGTTCCGGTGGCGGCCGACAGGACCGGGCCGGCTGAGCTACTTGCCGGTGCCGGCCAGGTGGGCCGCCCACGGGTAGTAGACGTAGTCGAACGCCGCGGGCGCCCCGGTGATCCTTCTGCCGAGCCACACGTCGTTCGTGAGCTGGATGCCGGAGAACATCGGGGCCGTCTCGTCGTGCAGCTTCTTCTCCATCCGGACGACCAGTGCGGCGCGGGCGCCTTCGTCCTTCTCGGCGACCGCCTTGGCGTAGAGGTCGTCGATGCCGCTGTAGCCGGACTGGTTGAAGGAACCGCCGGAGACCGCGGTGATGCCGAGCCAGTCGAGCGGGTTCGGGATGTTCGGCCAGAACTGGGTGTACAGCAGGTCGGTGCTGCCGCGGGTCGCCGGGTCGTAGAGGTAGTTCGAGTAGCCGGTCGCGGGGACGACGTCGAGCTTGAACTTCAGGCCGATCTTGTCGGCCGCGTCCTTGATGCCGACGCCGAGCTGCTGGGTCTCCGCCTGCTGCGGCACGACGAGGCTGATCTGCTTCTTGCGCACATCGGCGGGGACGCCGGCGAGCAGCTTCTTGGCCTCGTCGATCCTCGGGGTGCCGTCGGTCTTCACGGAGTCGCCGTACTTGGTCAGCTCGTCCTTCGCGAAGCCGTAGACGGCCTCGACGGTCTGGAGCGAGGCCGGGGTGCCCTCGCCGCCGTAGACCTGCTTGCCGATGCCCTTCCAGTCGATCGCCATCTGGAGCGCCTTGCGCACGTCGGCGTTGCCCATCGCGCCCTTGGTGTTGGCGACGACGAGCGTGACGGCCAGCGGGGCGGGGCCGGAGTAGAGCTTGCCCGCGGACGAGGCGCGCAGCTGGGACAGGCCGGCCATCGGCGGTCCGTACGTGCCGTCGATCTGGCCCGACAGGAGGCCGGAGGTGATCGCGGAGTCGTCGGTCAGGAAGGTGAAGTCGATGTTCTCGACCTTCAGCGGCAGCTTCTTGTTCCAGTAGCCGTCGTAGCGGCTCGCGGTGATCGACTGTCCGCGCGTCCACTTGGCGAACTTGTAGGGGCCGGTGCACATGAGGCCGACGCCCGGGGTGCCGACCTTCTTGCCGTGCTTCTCGTAGAACTTCTTCTGGACGACGACACCGCCGTAGCTGGCCAGTTCGTCGTTGAAGAGGTAGTCGGGCTGCTTGAGCTTCACGGTCACCTCGGCGGCGCCGGTCTTCTCGATCGAAGCGACGTTGCGGTACAGGTAGCCGTAGAAGCTCGCCTTGTCCGTCATGTTGTGGTTCATGCTCCACACGACGTCGTCGGCGGTCATCGGCGAGCCGTCCCAGAAGGTGACGCCGTCGCGCAGCTTGTAGACCCAGGTCTTCGGGTCGGGGTTGGTGAACGAGGTGGCGAGATTGGGCTTGATCTTGAAGTCGGGGGTCTGGGCGAGCAGGGTCTCGCACATGTTCGAGTTGATCATGTTCGGCGTGTAGTCGGCCGCCTGGAAGGGGTCGACGGTCTGCGGCTCGCCCTGGAAGACGTTCCAGGTGATCTTGTCGACCGAGCCCTTGCCGGCCGGCGTGTAGGTCGTGAGCGCCTCGGAGGAACCGGTCGCCCCGCCGTCGGAGGTGCCGTCTGTGGAGCCGGAACCGGAGCAGCCGGCGAGGAGCAGGCCGGTGGCGGTGACGGCGGCGAGCGCCGATGCCCGTCTGCGCGAAAGGGGTGAGTACATGGTGGGGCTCCTGGTCAGTGTCGGGCGGTGAGGGCTTCGGGGTCCCAGCCGCTGTGCGGGACGCTGTCGCGCAGCAGCCGGGTGTAGGGGTCCTGCGGGTTGTCGAGGACGTCGGCTGTCGGGCCCTGCTCGACGACGGCGCCGTTCCGCATGACGATCGTGTCGTCGGTGACCTGGCGGATGACGGCGAGATCGTGGCTGATGAACAGGTAGCTCACGCCACGCTTGCGTCGGATGTCCGTGAGGAGGTTGAGGATCTGGGCCTGGATCGAGACGTCCAGGGCGGAGACGGCCTCGTCGAGGATGAGGACGTCCGGGTCGGCGGCGAGCGCGCGGGCGATGGCGACGCGCTGGCGCTGGCCGCCGGAGAGCGAGCGCGGCAGCGCGGCGAGCTGCCGGTCGTCGAGTCCGACGAGTTCGGCGAGTTCGCTCACGCGCTTCCTGGTCCCGTCCCGGCCGAGCCGGGCGTGCACGCCGACGACCTCGGCGAGACAGTCGCCGACGCGCTGGCGGCGGTCGAGCGAGGTGTACGGGTCCTGGAAGACGATCTGGATGTCCCGGCCCCGCTCGCGGCGGCTGCGGGCCGAGCGCGGCGGGTGGGTGCGGTCCTCGCCGCGGAAGGTGATGCGGCCGCCGGAGGGCCGCTCCAGGCCGATGACCATGCGGGCCGTGGTCGTCTTGCCGGAGCCGGACTCGCCGACGATGCCGAGGGATCCGCCGGCGGCGAGGGTGAAGCTGACGTCGGCGACGGCGGTGGCCTCGGCCCGGCCCCGGCCGAACGTCTTGGTCAGGTGCTCGACCACGAGCAGCGGTTCGGTCATCGCGGGGACTCCTCGTTCGTGGCGGCGCCGACGGGCTCCGCCTGCACCAGCCGGCCGCGCAGGCCCGGCATGCGGACGCAGCGGGTCTGCGCCGCGTCGATCCGCAGCAGGGGCGGCACCCCGGCCCGGCACGCGTCCTCGGCGAAGTGACAGCGCGGGGCGAACGCGCAGCCGTCAGGGGCCTCGTAGGCGGTGGTGGGGTGGCCGGCGATCGCGGGCAGCCGCTCGACGCGGCGGCCGATCTCGGGCCGGGCCTGCACCAGCGCGGCGGTGTAGGGGTGGAGCGGGTCCTCGTGCAGACGCGCCGACTTCTGGCGCTCCATGACCTGGCCCGCGTAGAGCACGATCGTCTCGTCGCAGACGGCGCCCGCGAGCTCCAGGTCGTGCGTGATGAAGAGCATCGCCATGCCGTACTCGCGCTGCATGCGCCGCAGGATCGAGATGACCTCGGCCTGGGTGGTGACGTCGAGCGCGGTCGTCGGCTCGTCGGCAAGAATGAGCCGGGGGCGTGCCGCGACGGCGGCGGCGATCATGACGCGCTGCAGCAGGCCGCCGGAGAGCTCGTGCGGGAACTGCCGCAGCCGGCGCTCCGGGTCCCCGATGCCGACCTCGGCGAGCAGTTCCTGCGCGCGCCTGAGGGCGGCGGGCTTCGGCATCCGGTCGTTGATGCGCAGGGCCTCGGTGAGGAAGTCGCCGATGGTGCGCACCGGATTGGTGTGCGCCCGCGCGTCCTGGAAGATCATCGCGACGTCCTTGGCCCGGTAGGACCGCAGGGCCTCGGCGCGCAGGCCGAACACCCCGGCGCCGTCGAAGCGGACGCCGCCGCGGACCCGGGCGCCTTCGGGGAGCAGGCGCGCGACGGTGCGCACCGTCATGGACTTGCCGGAGCCGGACTCGCCGACGAGGCCGAGCGTGCTTCCGCGGTCGAGGGAGAACGAGACGTCCCGCAGTACGGTGCGGGGCTCGCCCGCGACCGGCAACTCGACGGTGAGGTCCTCGACTTCGAGCAGTGCGTTCACGAGCGGGCCTCCCAGCGCTCCGTGAGCCGGTCGCCGAGCATGTTGACGGCGCCGACGGTGACGACGATGAGCGCGCTGGCGAACAGCGCCTCCTGCGGGTGCTGTTGCAGCACTCCGGCCATGCCGGTACCGACCATCGCGCCCCAGTCCGAGGTCGGCGGCTGCACCCCGAGGCCGATGAAGGAGAGCCCCGCGAGGTCCATGAGGGCGAAGCCGAAGGCGAGGGTGGCGTTGGCGACGATCAGGCCGCCCACGTTGGGCAGGATGTGCCCGAGCGCGATCCGCAGCCCGTGCACGCCCTGGACCTGGAGCGCCGCGATGTAGGGCAGGTTGCGTTCGCGCAGCGCCGCGCTGCGCACGATCCGTGCGATGTACGGGACGTAGGCGACGGACAGGGCGACGACGGCGGCCGGCAGGCCGGAGCCGAACAGGGCGGTCGCGAGGATGGCGAGCAGCAGTCCGGGGAAGGCGAACACGGCGTCGACGACCCGCACCACCATCTGGTCGAACCAGCCGCCGAACCACACGGCGGCGAGCGCGAGGACCGTGCCGAGCAGCGTCGAGATCAGCACGACGAGGAACGGTCCGATCAGCGCGGTCCGGGAGCCGTGGACGAGTCGGGAGAGGATGTCGCGGCCGCTCGCGTCGGTGCCGAGCAGGTGCGCGCCGCTCGAACCCTGGTAGGCGCCGGACAGGTCGACGGCGTTCGGGGCGTGCGGGGAGACGAGCGGTGCGAGCAGCGCGCCGCACACGACGACGCCGAGGAGGACGGCCGCGACCCGGCCGGAGACTCCGATCCCGCCCGTGCGGCGGGCCAGGCGCCGTTCGGCCCGGCGGGCTCCGATGCGGCGTACCGCCGCTGTTGCGCTCATGAGTCCTTCTTCCCGATCGACACGCGCGGGTCGAGCAGTGTGTAGGCGATGTCGATGAGGGTGTTCAGCACGATGAAGGCGGCGACGTACATCAGGCAGATGGCCTGGACGACGGGGAAGTCCTTCTGCTGGACCGAGCCGACGAGGAACTGGCCGAGCCCGCCGAGCTGGAAGACCTGTTCCACGACGACGCTTCCGGCGATCAGGCCCGCGACGGTGAGTCCTGCGACGGTGAGCACGGGCATCGCGGCGTTGCGCATCACGTGCCGGCGGACGACGGCGCCGCGCGGCAGTCCGCGGCTGATCGCCGTCTGCACGTGGTCGGCGGACAGTTCGGCGCGGACGGCGGTCTGGGCGAGCCGGGCGACGAAGGCGACGGACGCGAGCGCGAGGGCGGACGACGGCAGCACCATGTGGTAGACCGCGTCGAGGCCCGAGGTGCCCGACCCGAACACCGGGAACCACTCCAGCTGGACGGCGAACACGACGATCAGCACGACCGCTCCGACGAAGGTCGGCACCGCCATGACGCCCGTCGCGGCGGCCATGGCCGACCGGGACACCCAGCCGGGCCTCAGGCCGGCCAGCGTGCCGATCGCCAGGCCGAGGACGAGGACGATGGCCGCGGCCATCAGGACGAGCAGGGTCGTCGCCGAGGCGCGTCCGCCGACGAGGGACGACACGGGCTGGTTGTAGATGATCGAGGTGCCGAAGTCGCCGTGCGCCACGCCTCCCAGCCACCTCAGGTACTGCTCCCCCACGGAGTCGTCGAGGTGGTACTCGGCCTTGATCGCCGCGATCGCCTCGGGGCTCATGGTGCGGCCGTGCGTGAGATACGTGAGCGGGCTGCCCGGCGCGGCGTAGAGCGCGCCGAAGACGACCAGGCTCGCGATGAACAGGGTCACCACCAGACCGGCGACGCGCACGGCGACGAACCGCGCGATCGCCCCGCCGGGCCGCTTCCTCGCCTTCACCTGCCCCGAGGGCAGGGGCGCCGACGTGATCGCTTCACTCATCGGTTCACCTCCGGCTGTACGTGATGGACGGCGCGGCCGCCCACGACCGTGCGCAGCACCCGCGTGTCGAGGAGTTCCTCGAGCGGCCGGGCGAAGATGTCCCGGTCGAGGACGATGAAGTCGGCGTAGAGGCCCTCGGCGAGCCGGCCGTGCAGGTGCTCGGAGCGGCTGGCCCAGGCGGCGTCGCGGGTGGCGTGCACGATCGCGTCGGCGAGCGGCAGCGCGTAGTGGGCGAGGTTCGCGGGCAGCGAGGGGTCGAGGGCCGAGCGCCGGGTCGCCGCGATGAACATGTTGGGCAGCGGCGCGTGCGGCGAGGTCGGGGAGTCGGTGCCGAGCACGAGGGTGGCGCCGGCCTCGGTCATCTCCGGCCAGGGGAAGCCGCGTTCGACGCGTTCGTCGCCGAGCACACGCCGCCAGTTCTCCTGGATGGCCGGGTCGGCGTGCACGGGCTGCATGCTCGCGGTGATGCCGAGGGCCGCGAGGCGTTCGATGTCCGCGGCGTCGACGACCTCCAGGTGTTCGATGCGGTGGCGGCGCTGCTTGGGGCCGTTGACGGCGACGGCGTGCTCGACGGCGCCGATCGCGACGCGGATCGCCTCGTCGCCGATGGCGTGCATCGCGACCTGGAGTCCGGCGGCGTCGGCGGCTGCCACGACCGGGGCGAGTTCGGCGAGGCTCCAGACCGGGTCGGCGTTGGTGCCGTCCACGTAGGGCTTGCCGAGGGACGCGGTGCAGCCGTCGACGGTGCCGTCGACCATGACCTTGATGCCGGTCACGCGCAGGAAAGGGGTGGCGTGCTGGTCGGCGAGTTCGGCGGCGCGGGCGACCTGGGCGAGGTTCGAGTCCTCGTCGCCGGTGGGGTGGACGCGCCAGAACGCGCCGATGCGGGTGGTCAGGGTGCCCGCGGCGTCGGCGCGGCGCATCGCCGCGTGGTCGTCCTCGCCGAGTGCCATCTCGGTCGAGCCGACGACCCCGGACTCGGCGTAGGCCGCGAGGGCGACCGCCAGGGCCTCGTCGCGGTCGGCGTCGGTGGTGAAGCCGTCGAGCACGGGCCACACGAGGTGGTGCATCGCGGTCTCGTCGACCAGGCCGGTGGCCGCGCCGTGCTCGTCGCGGTGGACGGTGCCGCCGGGCGGTGCGGTGGTGGCGGCGTCGATGCCGGTCTCGGCGAGGGCCGCGGTGTTGAGCCAGATGGAGTGGAAGTCGTAGGCCTGCGCGTACACGGGCCGGTCGGCGACGACGGCGTCGAGCATGCCGCGGTCGGGGTGGCCGCCGGGTATGTCGGCGTGCTTCCAGCCGGTGGCCAGGACGCGGGGCGCGTCAGGGTGTTCCTTCGCCCAGGCCCCTATGCGCCGCTGGATCTCCTCCACGGAGTGCGCGCCCCACAGGTCGACCTGGGCCGCCGCTTCTCCGGTGCCGACGACGTGCGCGTGGCCGTCGACGAAGCCGGGGAGCACGGTCGAGCCGCCGAGGTCGTGGACCCGGGCGCCGGGTCCGGCCACGCGGGCCGCTGTGGCCTCGTCGCCCACGTAGGCGAGCCGGTCGCCCACCACGACGAGGGACTCGGCCCAGGTGCGCCGGTCGGCGGTGAAGACGCGGGCGTCGCGGTAGAGGTGGACGGGCTCGGTGGCCGCGTCGCCGCTGTCGTTGTCGTTGCTCATCGGGTTCCTCAGAACTGGTCGAGACCCTCGCGGGCCGCGGTGTCGGGGGTGGCGGCCCGGTGCTGGAGGGCGAAGCCGGGAAGGTCGAGGGAGGCGGTGAGGAGGGTGCTCCACTGCTCGTGGCCGGGCCGGGACCCGTCGGCGCGCACGCACACCACGGCGTCGGCGCCGTCTCCGCCGCAGAAGGCGGCCGCGCGTTCGGGTGCGGGGCGGCCGGTCATGGCGGCACGCACGGCGCGGGCGTGGTCGTACCTCTCGACCGACACCGACTCCGGAATGCTGGCGTCGCCGTCGGCGAGTGCGGGGTCGAGGAAGTGGTTGGTGTGGAGGAGCCAGCCGTCCGCGCCGGGCCGCACCACTGCGGTGCCGGCGGGCGACATCTCGAGGGACGCCGCTTCGGAGCGCCCGTCCCGGTGGCTCACGACGGTCAGCACCGTGGAGGCGCTCAGGCGGGCGGAGGCGGCGATGTCGTGGGCCTCCGCCACCGTTGTGGCCTCTTCGAGGACGCGGCGGGCGACGGCGTGGACGGGTACGCCGCCGGTGGTGTCGTCGGAGCGGTGCCTGAGGATGTTGAAGTGCAGGCCGAGGCCGGCGTCGTTCACGCCGATCTTCGCGGCGGCGCCGAACTCGGTGAACAGCTTCACCCGGCATCCGGACCCGGTCACGAGCGACAGCAGGAGTCCGTCCGGGGTCAGTGTGTCGTGCCAGTCCCAGGTCTGGATGGTCTCGGGCGGCCCGCCGGCGGGCGGGGTGTGCACGGCGGTCGTGCACTCGCCCTTCCCGGGGGGCGCCGCGGCGAGCACCTCGGTCCGCGCGCCGACCGCGGCCACGTGCCAGGTCTCCACGCCCGCCGCCTCGGCGACGGCGTCGGACTCCTCGGCCAGAGCCGGGCACCAGGCGCGCAGGGCGTCGTGGCTGCGGGCGACGATGTCGCGGACGGTCGGTTCCGGGATGCCGAGCAGGGTGAAATGAGCCAGGTAGCGGGCGCTGATGTCCCGGACCCGGTCCCCGTGGTGCGCACCGATCTCCCGCCCCCGTTCACGGGGGTCGGAGGTGGTCGTGCGGAGTGTGTGCAGCTTCATCGTGTCGCTCTTCGACCTTTGCTTGTGAGGCCAGTCACAGTGAGAAGTGGGCGACACGCTAAGTGGGTAAAACGTTTAATACAACGGTGTTGCTCATGTCGCTTTCCGGCCACTTCACGAGCGGGAAAGCACGGGACCGGGGAGGCCGCCGTGGCTCGATCGAAGGGCGTCACCATCCGTGACGTGGCCCAGCGTGCGGGGGTGTCCGTCGCCGCCGTCTCGATGGCGCTCAACGGCACGGGGACGCTCAGCGCGGCGACGCGGCTGCGCGTGCGGGCCGTCGCCGAGGAGATGGACTACGAGGCGGACGCCCTCGCGCGCGGCCTGCGCCGTTCGTCGGTCGGGGCGATCGGGCTCGTCATGCGCTCGCTGGACGCACTGGGCGAGTACGCGCCGCGCGGCGTCGACGTGTTCACGCGCTACATCGGCGCCGTCTCGGCGCAGGCGATGGACCGCGGGCTCAGCGTCATGCTCGTACCGGATCTGACGAAGCGTCCGACCCCGCCGATGGCCCTGTCGCTCGACGGCTACATCGTGACGATGCCTCACATGGACGATCCGGTGGTGGCACTGCTCGAACGGCGCGGGATCCCGTACGTGACCCTGGGCCGCGACCCGGGCCGCCCCGACTTCACCGACTGGGCCACCGAGGACGACGGCGCGAGCTTCCGGCGGATCTACGAGCACTTCGCCGCGGCCGGCGCCCGGTCGGTCGCCCTGCTGCGCGGCACCGACCCGAACGCGTGGAACATCGACAGCGAGGCGACGTACCGCGACTGGTGCGGGCAGGCCGGGATCACGCCCCGCGTCTACAGGTCGGCGGAGCGCGCCGGCGAGGAGGGCGGCGAGCGCGTGGCGCACACGATCGTGGACGACGGGGTGCCGGACGCGATCCTGTGCCACACGGGCCGTCAGGCGGCGGGCGTCCTCGCCGGCCTCACCTCGCGCGGCGTCGCGGTGCCCGACCGCACGCTGCTCGCCGCGGCCTCCGACTCGGAGCACACCCGGCACAGCCGCCCGGCCATCTCGGCGGTCGAACTCCACGCGGACGAGACGACGTTGGCCCTCCTCGACCTGCTCCAGGCGCGCATCGCGGGTGAGCCGAGCGCGGGTCCGGTGCTGACGACGGGGCGGTTCCGGGTGCGTGCGTCGTCACGGCGCGCCCCCGCTCAGTCCTGACCTTCGGGGCTCAGCCGGCCGGGTCGAGGAGGTGCGGCCCGTTGTTGCGGACGCTGTTGACGGCCATCGAGACCGGGCGGGCGTCGAGCCGTCCGCCTCCTGGCTGCGTGAGCAGGGCGCGCAGGTCGTCGGTGTCCTGGTGGTGGGGGTCGAGCCAGGTGTCGTAGTGGTCGGGGGTGAGGGCGAGGGGCATGCGCGGGTGGACGCGGCCGGCCTCGTCCGTCGCCTCGGTGGTGAGGATGGTGCAGCTCATCAGCCAGGCGCCGGGATCGTCGTCGTCCTTCACGTCCGGGTCGCGCCAGTACTCGTAGAGGCCGGCCATCGCCATGACCTGGTCGTCGGCGGGGTGAATGAAGTACGGCTGCTTGCGGACCTTACCGGTCGCCTCGTCCTTGACCGGGTCCCATTCGTAGAAGCCGTCGGCGGGCAGCAGGCAGCGGCGCTTGGCGAAGGCGCGCCGGTAGGCGGGCTTCTCGTGCACCGTCTCCACGCGCGCGTTGATCATCCGCGCCCCGGCCTTGGGGTCCTTCGCCCAGGAGGGCACCAGGCCCCAGCGCAGGACACGCAGTTCGCGGCGCACCCGGTCGCCGCCGTCGCGGGCGGGCCGTTCCAGGACGGCGTACACGGGGTCGGTCGGGGCGACGTTCCAGCTCGGTGCCAGTTCCTCCTCGGGGCGCCATTCGGTCACGTCGAAGAGCCCGGCGAGGTCCTTCGGATTACGGGTCGATGCGTAGCGGCCGCACATACCGCCACTGTGCCACTCCGGCGGGCCCGCGGCGCGGGATCCGGGCCGCGGCCCGGAGAACGGCCGTCAGTCCTCGGCGTCGTCGTATGTGTCGCGGGCGGCCCGCACCTCGTCCATGTGCGCCTCGGCCCAGCCCTTGATCGCTGCCATGACGGGGAGCAACGAGCGGCCGAGCGGGGTCAGTTCGTAGGTGACGCGGACCGGCACGGCGGGGGTCACAGTCCGTGTCACGAGGCCGTCGCGTTCCAGGTGGCGCAGGGTCTGCGTGAGCATCTTCTGGCTGATGCTCGCCAGTGTGCGCTGCAGGTCGCTGTAGCGGCGGGGCCCGTCGGCCAGCGCGGTGACGGCGAGGCTCACCCACTTGTCGGCGATGCGGTCCAGCAGCTGCCGGGCGGGGCACTCGGCGAGATAGGCGTCGTACGCGGCGCTCGCCTCGGCCCGGCGGTGGGCTGCGGTGCGGGTGGGCATGGCTCTCCTTCCGGTGCCGTACGCACCTTGAAGTGCGTACTTCCCGTCGGAGAGTAGCGGTCCCTACGGTGTGCCGCATGAACGCTGACGAGCAGACGCGGGCCGTGGTGGCCGAGGGGTACGGCGGTGTCGACGTGCTGCGGGAGGTGACGGTTCCCGTGCCGGAGCCGGGGCCCGGGCAGGTGCGGATCCGGGTCGAGGCGGCGACCGTGAACCCGGTCGACCTGGCCACCCGCTCCGGCGCGCTCGTCGAGGCCGGACTGATGGCGGCCCGCGCGCGGACGGGCCTCGGCTGGGACGTCGCGGGCGTGGTCGACCGGATCGGCGCGGGCGTGAGGGCGTTCGAGACCGGGCAGCGGGTGATCGGGCTGCGCGATCTGCTCGATGTGTCGCTGGGTGCCTATGCCGGTCACCTGGTCCTGGACGCCGGCGCGGTCGCGCCCGCTCCGCCCGGTGTCGACGCCGTGGCCGCGGCGACGCTGCCGCTGAACGGCCTCACCGCGCTCCAGGCGCTGGACCTGCTCGGTCTCGCGGCGGGCGACACCCTGCTGGTGACGGGGGCCGCGGGGGCCGTGGGCGGCTTCGCCGTCGAACTGGCGGCACGGCGTGGTCTGCGGGTCGTCGCCCAGGCGGGCGCCGCCGACGAGGAGTTCGTCCGCGGGGCCGGTGCCGAGTGGACCGTCGACCGCGCCGCCGAGGACCTCGCGGCCGAGGTGCGGCGCCTGGTGCCGGGCGGTGTCGACGCGGCGCTCGACGCGGCGGGGTCCGGTGTCCGCGCCCACGCCGCCGTCCGTACCGGGGGCGCTCATGTCACCGTGGTGGGCGGGGCGGTGCCGCTGCCGCTGCGCGGGATCCGGGTGCACCGGCAGTGGATCAGCGCCGACGGGGCGGCGCTGGCCGAACTCGCCGCCCTGAAGCTGACGTTGCGGGTCGCCGACGTCCTCCCGCTGGAGCGGGCGGCCGAGGCGCACCGTCGGGTCGCGGAGGGCGGGCTGCGCGGGCGGCTGGTGCTGGTGCCGAGCCCCGGGGCGGCCTGAGCCCCGTACGGGAGCCGCCCCGTCCGCTACGCCCGCAGGGTCTCGGACGGGGACTCGCCGAACTGCCGCCGGTAGGCGAGCGAGAAGCGGCCGGGGTGCAGGAAGCCCCACCGGGACGCGACGGCCGTGACGGTCGTCGCGCCCGGGTCGGCGGTCAGGAGCTCCTTGCGGACCCGGTCCAGGCGGACCTCGCGCAGATACGCGAGCGGCGTCGTGTCGAGGTGCCGGCGGAAGCCTTCCTGGAGGGCGCGCACCCCGACACCCACGCATTCCGCGATCTCGGCGACGGTGAGCGGCTCGGCCGCGTGCCCCTCGATGACGTCCATCGCGCGGCGCACCGCGGGCGGGGCGACGCGCGGCTGCTCCCCGAGCAGCGCGGGCGTGTAGGTGTGGGGCTGGGCCATCAACAGCTGGGTCATGAGCAGGGATTCGAGCTGCTGGGTCACGACGGGCCGGCTCGTCATGCCGTCGGGCCGCTCCACCTCGCGGCGCAGGAGATCGACGATGTTGAGCCAGGAGCGGGAGTCCGGCGCGGTGAGGTCCATGCCGAGCGAGAAGCGGACCGGGCGGCGCACGGCGCGGCCGAGGAGACTGCCCAGGTGCGATTCCAGCGATGACCGGTCGAACCACACGATCAGCTGTGGATTGCCCGCACCCCAGCGCATGTCCAGCTTTCCGGCCGGAGACGGGACAGAAGCGAGTTCCGGGGAGGAAACGATCTCTTCGCGACCGCAAGTGATCTTGGCGTGGCCCGCGAGCGGGATCTGGACGAGGAAGAAACTCTCCAGGTCACCGGGGGTGATCCGGACCTCGGTCCCGTAGTCCAGGTAGTACAGGCCGGTCCGGTCGAGGGGCGCGGCGTGCAGGCGGGCGTCGAGCGTCGCCGAGCGCTGCGTGATGTGGAGTTCGTGCGGACAGAAGGCGCGGCCGACCTCGGCCCGCGCCTCCCATATGTCCGCTGTGTGGAACCGCCGGCGGTTCGCGAGGGGTAGCTGTTCACCGTGCATGCGGACCTCCACCGCCGAGCTGCGCGATCAGGACAGTGATCCGCGCGATCCGGATAGCAAAGATGATCTTTGCATACCAGGATTGACCCCCGGCCGCCGCGGCCCCGAGAAGCGACCAGGGATTCGACGACGCAGGGAGTGCCGGGCACCGCACGGCACACCGTCCCTCACGCACGAACCGATCCCCGGAGTTCCCCCATGCGCAAGATCACCATCGTCGGAGCCGGCCAGGCCGGTCTCCAGCTCGGCATCGGCCTGCTCGGCCACGGCTACGACGTCACCCTCGTGTCCAACCGCACCGGCGACCAGATCCGCGAGGGCCGGGTGATGTCCAGTCAGGCCATGTTCGGCACCGCGCTGGCCCACGAGCGCGCCCTCGGCCTGGACTTCTGGGGCGACGCCTGCCCGCCGATCGCCGGGCTCGGCGTGAACATCGCCGACGGCCAGGGCGGCCGCGCCCTCGCCTTCGACGCCCGTCTCGACGCCACCGCCCGCTCGGTCGACCAGCGGGTCAAGATGCCGATCTGGATGGGCGAGTTCGCGCGCCGCGGCGGACGTCTGGTCATCCACGAGGCCGGCGTCGAGGACCTGGAGCGGTACGCCGCCGAGTCCGACCTCGTGGTCGTCGCGGCCGGCAAGGGCGACATCGCGGGGCTCTTCGAGCGGGACGCCGAGCGCTCCCCGTACGACGCTCCGCAGCGCGCGCTGGCCCTGGCGTACGTCACCGGCATGACGCCGCTGCCGCACCGCACCGGCGTCAGCTTCAACGTCGTCCCCGGCCTGGGCGAGTACTTCACCATGCCCAGCCTCACCACCAGCGGCCCCTGCGACATCATGTTCTTCGAGGGCGTCCCGGGCGGCCCGCTCGACCGCTTCGACGGACTGACCCCCGACGAGCAGCTCGCGACCTTCCAGGAGCTGCTGCGCACGTACGTCCCGTGGGAGGCCGAGCGCTGCGCCGATCTCGCGCTCACCGACCAGAACGGCACCCTCGCGGGCCGCTTCGCGCCGACGGTGCGCAAGCCCGTCGCGACGCTGCCCTCGGGCGCGCGGGTGCTCGGCCTCGCCGATGTCGTCGTCCTCAACGACCCGATCACCGGCCAGGGTTCCAACAACGCCTCGAAGTGCGCGGCCGCCTACCTCGCCGCCGTCCTCGACCACGGCGATCGCCCCTACGACGCCGCGTTCATGGAGCTGGCCTTCGGCCGCTTCTGGGACAACGCGCGGTCCGCCACGGCGTGGACCAACGCGATGCTCGGCGCGCCGCCGCAGCACGTCCTGGAGCTGTTCGGCGCGGCGAGCGCCGACTCCCGGATCGCCGCCCGCTTCGTGAACGGCTTCGACGACCCGCGCGACTTCTTCCACTGGTTCATGGACCCGGTCGCCGCGAAGAACTACCTGGCCGAGGTCAGCGCCTGAGGCTCCCTCGGGAACAGCACGTCAGCGGCACACGGGTAAGCAGCGAGAGCGGAACAGCAGGACCATGAGAAAGATCGCGGTGATCGGCGCCGGGCAGGCGGGTGCCCAACTCGCCCTGGGACTCCAGGCACACGGCTACGACGTCACCCTGGTCACCGACCGCGGCCCCGACGAGATACGTCGCGGCCCGGTCATGTCCAGTCAGTGCATGTTCGACACCGCGCTGCAGACCGAGCGCGAACTCGGTCTGCACCACTGGGAGGGCCCGGCACCGGACATCACCGGCATCGCGCTCTCCCTCGTCGGTCCGCACGGCGCTCCGGAGATCGCGTGGCGGGCGCCGCTGGAGGCGCCCGCCCGCTCGGTCGACCAGCGGGTCAAGTGTGCCGCCTGGCTGGAGCGGTTCGCGGAGGGCGGCCTCGGCGAGATCGTGCTGCACGAGGCGGGCGTCGCCGACCTCGAGTGGTACGCCCGCACACACGATCTCGTCGTGGTCTCCACGGGCAAGGCGGAGCTGAGCCACCTCTTCCCGCGCAACGCCGAACTCTCCCCCTACGACCGGCCGCGCCGCGCGCTGGCGCTGACGTACGTCACGGGCACGGCGCCGCGGGAGGAGGCCGAGGGGGAGTCCGCCGTCCACTACCGCATGGTCCCCGGCGTCGGCGAGTACTTCTCCTTCCCCGCGCTCACCACCACCGGCCCCTGCGAGATCATGGTCTTCGAGGGCATCCCCGGTGGCCCGATGGACTGCTGGGACGACATCGTCACCCCCGAGGCCCACCTCGCGCGGTCGCTGGAGGTCCTGCACCGGTTCTTCCCCGACGAGTACGAGCGCTGCCGGCACGCCCGGCTGACCGACCGCGGCGGCGTGCTGCGCGGCCGGGTCACCCCGACCGTGCGGCATCCCGTCGCCCGTCTCGCCTCCGGCCGGCACGTCCTCGGCATGGCCGACGCCGTCGTCCTCAACGACCCCATCACCGGCCAGGGTTCGAACAACGCGGCCCAGGCCGCGGCCCACTACCTCGACAGCATCCTGCGCCACGGCGACGCCGCGTTCACTCCGCAGTGGATGCAGCGCACCTTCGACACCTTCTGGCGCGGCTGGGCGCAGTGGGCCGTCGGCTGGACCAACTCCCTGCTGACCGACCTGCGGCCGCACCACCGCGAACTCCTCTCCGCTGCGGCCGAGATCCCCGCGGTCGCCGCCGCCCTCGCCGCGGGTTTCGACGACCCGCGCACGCTGTACCGCTGGTGGTTCGAGGAGGCCGAGGCGCACCGCTTCCTCGCCGAGAAGCGCGACCGGCACGCCGCCCGCTTCGACGGCCGGGAACTGCGCCGCGCGCTGGGCCAGTACGCGACCGGGGTGACGGTCGTGACGGCCCGCGCGCCCGACGGCCGCGCCGTCGGCATGACCGCGAACTCGTTCACCTCCGTCTCCCTGGACCCGCCCCTGGTGCTGTGGTGCCCCGGCAAGAACGCCCCGAGCCTGCCGGACTTCACCGACGCCTCGCACTTCGCCGTCCACGTCCTGGCCGCCGACCAGCACCACCTCTCCCGCCAGTTCGCCACCCCGGCCGAGGACAAGTTCCAGGGCGTCCCGACCACTCCCGGCATCGCGGGCACTCCCCTGCTGGACGGGACCGTCGCCCGCTTCCAGTGCCGCACCGTGCAGCGCCTGGACGCCGGCGACCACATCATCTTCCTCGGCGAGGTGGAGCAGTACGAGTCCGGTGGCGGCGCCCCTCTGGTGTTCCACTCGGGGTACTACCACGTGGCGACGAAGCATCCGGAGCTGTGAGCGGGCCCCCTCGGCCCGCCGGGCCGGTGGCCGGGCGGCGTACGCTCCGGGCATGACCGTTTTCGACGCAGTAGAGATCGACCGCCTCCCGGGCGGCCCCGCCGACCTGTCCCAGTACGCGGGCCGGGCCGTCCTCATCGTCAACGTCGCCTCCAAGTGCGGCCTCACCCCGCAGTACACCGCCCTCGAGCAGCTCCAGGAGCGGTACGCGGAGCGCGGCTTCACGGTGCTCGGCGTACCGTGCAACCAGTTCATGGGGCAGGAGCCGGGCAGCGCCGACGAGATCGCGGAGTTCTGTTCCGCGACGTACGGCGTGACGTTCCCGATGACGGAGAAGGTCGACGTCAACGGCCCCGGCCGGCACGCCCTGTACGCGCGGCTCACCGACACCGCGGACGCCGAGGGCCACAGCGGGGACATCCGCTGGAACTTCGAGAAGTTCCTGGTCGGGCGCTCCGGTGAGGTCGTCGCGCGGTTCTCGCCGCAGACGCTGCCGGACGCTCCGGAGGTCGTGACCGCGATCGAGAAGGAACTCGCGGCCGGCTGACGGGCCGGGCCACCGGTCTTCGGGGGCTACGAGGACGGGCGCGGGGCGCGGCCGGTCAGCGGGATGTGGGCGACCGGCCGCCAGCCCGCCGAGGTCAGCTCGACCACATGCAGCCGGGCGACCTGCGCGGTGATCGGCAGCCGGCGCGCGGCGCGCCGCTCGATCGCCTCGGCGACGCCGGGCTCGGCGCCCAGCGCCACGGTCAGATGCGCCCGCGGATCCGGGCCGAACCGGCCTCCGTACGGGACCTGCCGCGGGTAGGCGGCGCGCAGCGCGGTGGCGAGCGGGCCCAGGCCGGGCACCGGGACGCCGACGAAGCCGTCGGCCCGCTCGGTCCGGGTCAGGTCCACCGTGACGGGCCCGGTCGGCGACAGCACGCCGCTCAACCGCTCCAGGCCCCCGCCACCGAGCCGCGCCGCCGGGATCCAGGGGTAGAGGAGCGCCACGTGCGCGGGCACGCCCGCCCGCACCACCCGTGCGTCCACCGACGCCGCGACCTCCAGCAGAACGTCGGCCTCCCGCACGAGTGCCAGTACCGCCGTCGTCCCCGTCTCGGGCATCACATGCTCCTCTCCGGCCGCCCGCAGCATCCCACGCGCGGGGGCCCCGCCCGTCACCGTTCGCAGTGAGCGGGGCGCAGTCGCACCGGGAGCCTGCGCACGCTGTTGCCCACGAACGAGGCGTGGCGCGGGAGTTCGGGCTCCGGGACGGCCAGGTCCAGGTCCGGGTAGCGGGTGAAGAGCTGCCGGAGCGCGGTGGTCGCCTCCATGCGGGCCAGCGGCGCTCCCATGCAGAAGTGGGGGCCGTGGCCGAGGGACAGGTGGCGGGCCGGGCCGCGGGTGAGGTCGAAGCGGTCGGCGCCGGGGCCGTGCGCCGACGGGTCGCGGCCGGCGGCGGAGTATCCGGCGAGGACCGGGGTCCCTCGGGGGATCGTCGTCCCGTCGAGCTCCAGGTCGCGGGTCGGGTAGCGGAACGGGAAGTAGCTGACGGGGCTGTCCCAGCGCAGCGTCTCCTCGACGACGTCCTCCCACGTCGCGCTCCCGTCCCGGACCAGAGCGAGCTGCTCGCGGTGGGCGCACAGGGCCCGTACGGCGTTCGTGATCAGGTTCAGTGTCGTCTCGTGCCCGGCGATGATGATCAGCATGAGGGTGCCGAGCAGTTCGTGGGGGCCGAGCCGGTCGCCGTCCTCCTCACGGGCCGCGATCAGCGCACTGGTGAGGTCGTCCCCGGGGTCGGCGGCGCGGGCCGCGGCCACCTGCCCCAGCACCTCCACCATCTCGCGGTTCGCCGCCACCACGGCCTGGGGGCCGATGTCGGTGGCGACGATCTGGCTGGAGAGGTGGTGCAGCCGGTCCTGGTGCTCGGCGTCGACGCCGAGCAGTTCGCAGATGACTCCCATGGGGAGCGGCAGGGCGAAGTGCCGTCGGAGGTCGGCCACTCCGTCCCCGTCCGCCGCCGCGGCCTCGAGTCCGTCGAGCAGTTCGCGCGTCAACTCCTCCACGCGGGGACGGAGCGCGGCCACCCGGCGGGCGGTGAAGGCCCGTCCGGCCAGGGAGCGCAGCCGGCGGTGGTCCGCGCCGTCGGCCGTCGTCATGCCCTGGACCGTGGCGAAGGTGCGCAGCGGCCAGCCGTCGGGTATCCGCCCCTCCTGCAGCGCGGTGAAGTGGGTCGCGTCCTTCGCGACATCGGGGTGGGCGAGGAACTCCTTGAGCGCCTCGTGACCGAGCACGGCCATCCCCGGCACGTCGCCGGGCAGGGTCACCGCGGCGACGGAGCCGGCGGCGAGCAGCCGGGCGTTGTCGGCGTGCGGACAGCCGCCCGCCGGATCCAGCCGGTGCGCCTCCCCCGCCGTGCCCCCTTGTGTGTGCCCCTGCTGTGTACGCGTCTGTGCAGTCAACGGTGCCCTCCCCCTAGGCGGCCCGTCCGGCCGTGTGCCGCACATCGTAGAGGTACGGGAACGGGCTGCCACCCGGGCGGTATTGACGCGCGTAGCGCCGTTCCGCCACTGTCGGTACCCCCAGGCTCCCTCCCTCTGGAGGCATCGTGCTCAGACGCTCGCTCCGCGCCCTGCTCACGCTTGTCATGCTCGGCTCATTGGCGACGCTCGGTACGGCGGTCACCGCCGGCACCGCGCACGCCGACACCTGTTACACCTGGAACCGCACCCTCAGCGAGGGCAGCAGCGGCGAGGACGTCCGCCAGCTGCAGATCCGCGTCGCCGGACACCCCGGCTACGGCGGAGTCCTCGCGGTGGACGGCCAGTTCGGCCCCGCCACGAAGGCCGCGGTCACGCGGTTCCAGCAGGCGTACGGCCTGTCCGCCGACGGCGTCGCCGGAACCCAGACCTTCAGCAAGATCTACGCGCTCCAGGACGGCGACTGCACGCCGATCCACTTCACCTACGCGGAGATGAACCGCTGCAACTCCGACTGGTCGGGCGGCGCCGTCTCCGCGGCGGCGGCGAAGGCCAACGCCCTCCAGCAGATGTGGAAGCTGGAGGCCCTGCGGCACGCCCTCGGCGACCGCTCCCTGAACACCAGCAGCGGCTTCCGCTCCTACTCCTGCAACAGCGCGGTCGGCGGCGCCTCCGGCAGCAACCACCTCTACGGACGCGCCATCGACCTCGTCGGCACCCCGTCGTTCTGCGAGATCGTCAAACAGGCCAGGTACCACGGCTTCAACGAGATCCTCGGCCCGGGCTACCCCGGCCACAGCGACCACGCCCACCTCGGCAGCCAGAGCTCCCGCTACTGGTCGGCGTCCTCCTGCGGCATCTAGCCCCTTCTCCGCACGCCCTCGGGCCGCGCCGCTCCTGTGGCCGAGAGCGGCCGCACGCCCAGCGCCGGGGGCGGTGTGGGCGGCGGGGGGTCGCTGGCGCGC
>NZ_JBHYTK010000020.1:0-30840 GCF_042749255.1 Streptomyces sp. NPDC059524
CCCCGCCCCCCTGAAATGCAGACCCTTCGGGTCGCATTTCCCAGATGAGGCGCAGCCTCATCAGGGGCGCAGCCTCATCAGGGGCGCGGGGAACTGCGCGACCAGCCACGACGCTGCGGCAGTCGCGCGACCACCGCACGGGGCAACCCCCTACTGGCGGACGTCCTGCCAGGCCGCCGGGAGGGCGTGGGCCACGTCCTGGGCGGAGACGGGCGCGCCCTGGGCCGCGTGGCGGGCCGCCAGCCCGTGAAGGTGGGCGCCGACCGAGGCCGCGTCGAGGGCGCCGAGCCCCGCCGCGAGGAGGGAGCCGGTCAGGCCCGACAGGACGTCGCCGCTGCCGGCCGTGGCCAGCCACGCCGTGCCGGTGGGGTTCACCCGGACCGGCGCGCCGGGCTCGGGCGTCGCGATCAGGGTCGTCGAGCCCTTCAGGAGGACGGTCGCGTCGTAGGCGGCGGCCAGCTTCCGTACGGAGAAGAGGCGCCGGGCCTCCACCTCGGCACGGTCGACGCCGAGCAGCGCCGCCGCCTCGCCCGCGTGCGGGGTGAGGACGGTGGGCGCCGTGCGGGAGCGCACCGTGGCGCGGTCCGCGAGGCGCAGGCCGTCCGCGTCGATGAGCACCGGCACGTCCGAGGCCAGGACGTCCGCCAGGCCGGAGGTGTCGTCGCCGAGGCCGGGGCCGATCACCCAGGACTGGACACGGCCCGCCTTCGCCGGGGGGCCTGCCGAGACGAGGGTCTCGGGGAAGCGGGCCAGGACCGCGTCGGCGGCCGGGCCGACATAACGGACCGCGCCCGCGCCCCCGTGCAGCGCGCCCGCCACGGCGAGCACCGCCGCGCCGGGGTAGCGGGCCGAGCCGGCGACGACGCCGACGACGCCGCGCCGGTACTTGTCGCTCTCGCCGGTCGGTTCCGGGAGCAGCGCGGCCACGTCGGCGTACTGCAGGGCCTCCGCGACGGCGCCGTCCGGCGGCAGGTCGAGGCCGATGTCGACGAGACGGAGGGCGCCCGCGTGGTCGCGTGCCGGGTCGATGAGCAGGCCCGGCTTGTACGTGCCGAAGGTGACCGTCGCGTCGGCCCGTACCGCGTCCCCGTGCACCTCACCCGTGTCCGCGTCCACGCCGCTGGGCAGGTCCACGGCCACGACGAGGCCGCGTACGTGGGTCATGAGTTCGGCCGCGCGGGGGCGCAGGCCGCCGCGGCCGCCGATGCCCACGATGCCGTCGAGCACGAGGTCGGCGCGGGCCAGGGCCGAGGGGGCCGTGTCGTGACCGGCGTCGAGCACGGTGGCGCCCGCCGCGCGCAGGGCGGCCAGGCCGCCGGGGTGGGCGCGGTCCGGGCTGAGCAGCAGCGCGGTGACGCCCGCGCCGCGCCGGGCCAGACGGGCACCGGCGTACAGTGCGTCGCCGCCGTTGTCGCCCGAGCCGGCCAGGACGGTGACGCGGGCGCCGTACACCTTCCCGAGCAGCTCGGCGCAGGCCGCGGCGAGGCCCGCGGCGGCCCGCTGCATCAGCGCGCCCTCGGGCAGCCGCGCCATCAGCGCGCGTTCGGCGGACCTGACCGTCTCCACATCGTCAGCACGTCGCATGTCATCGAGTGTCTCCCAGGAGGTGGGAGCGCAGCAGTGCGGCGGTGCGGCCGGGGTGCGTGGACCAGCCGTTGTGGGCGCCGGGGAAGGGGGCGGGGGCGAGGCCCAGTTCCCCGGCGAGGACGGTCGCGGGGCGGCTCGGCAGATGGGGGAGGGTCTGCTCGCCGACGGCCAGGGTCAGGCGCCCGGCGAACCGGGACAGCGCGGCGAGATCCGGCTCGTACGCGGCGAAGGAACGGAACTCGTGGCGGATCGCCGACGGCGCGTTCGCGGCCAGGCGTCGCATCATCTCGGCCGTACGAGGTGCGGGCGCGCCCTCGGAGTCCGGCGCGGGCAGCATCACCGGGCCGACCCCGCGCAGGAACCGCTCGCCCGCGGCGGCCAGGCCCTCGGCCTCGAGCGTCTCGTAGACCTCCTGGAACAGGGCCAGGTGCTCCGCCGCGTCGGGCAGCACGCTCCACGACGGCGGCTCGTGCGCCACCGCGGCGCGGACCCGCCCGGGGAACCGGGCCAGCAGGTCCAGGGTGACGATCGCGCCGCTCGACGACCCGGCCACGTACGCGGGCGCGTCCGGCGACACCGCGTCGAGCAGGCGCCGCGCGTCCTCGGCGTGCTCGGCCACCCGCTGCTCGGAGTCCGGGGCGTCCCGGGCGCTGCGGGAGTAGCCGCGCGGGTCGTGCGTGATCACGGTGAACGTGTCCGCGAGGGTGTCCGCCACCGGGTCCAGGACGGCCGCGTCACCGCCCGCGCCGGGGAGCAGGAGGAGGGCGGGGCCGGTGCCGCGGGTCTCGTAGTGGAGGGTGGCGCCGGGCACGGGGAGGCGGTGCGCGGTGGCCGACGCTCCTGGGGTGGTCGACATGTCTGGGATGGTCAACGGTCCTGTCCTTCCGGCCAGTTGGAGAGCATGACGTGCAGGGCCTCCAGGCCGTTGGCCCACGTGGCCTCGACGTCCCTGGAGTGGCGGAAGCCGCCCGCGAGTTCGAGCGTGACGAAGCCGTGGAACGTGCTGCGCAGCATCCGGCCCGCGTCCGTCAGGGCCGGCTCGGTCAGTCCGTAGCCCTGCAACAGCGCGTACGTGCAGGTCAGATTGCGGCGCAGCGCCGGGTGTTCGTCGAAGACCTCGGGGTCGAGCTCCAGCTGCGTCGCCGCGTACCGGCCCGGGTGCGCGAGGGCGAAACCCCGGTACGCGTGCGCGAAGGCGAGCAGCGCCGCACGGCCCGAGCGGCCCGCCAGGGCGTCCGCGATCCGCTCGGAGAGGTCGAGCCCGGAGCGGATCGCGACCCGGGTGTGCAGGTCGGAGAGGCCGCGGACATGGGCGTACAGGCTCGCGTCCTTCACGCCGAAGCCGCGGGCCAGCGCCGCGATGGTGATGTGCTCGAAGCCGACGGTGTCCGCGAGGTCGGCGGCGGCCGCCACCACCCGCTCCGTCGTCAGACCTGCCCGCGCCATCATCATCGCCGCGCCCCGCTCTCCCGTGCGTCATCCGTGGATCCCCGTTCCTAGGGCTCCTAGGTTTCTGTCTAGGGTACATAGATTGTGAAGGGAACGGTGGGGAGAAAAGGGGGTTCGACCCGTCCGGGCGGCCCGTGATCGCATGGGCCGGTGACTTCCGAGATACCGACCTCAGACGACACGCAGCGCATCCCGCACGCCCGGCGGGCCGAGGAGAAGCGGGAGCGGGAGCCGGTGCCGGTGCCGGAGCCGGAGCCGGTGCCGCGCCGCAGAGGGCGACGCGTGCTGAAAGTCCTCGCGGGGGCGGTGGCCGTCCTCGCGTTCCTGGCCGTCGCCGACCGCTGGGCCGTGCTCTACGCCCAGGACCTCGCGGCCGAACAGGCGCGGAAGTCCCTGAAGCTCAAGGCCGCGCCCGAGGTGCGGATCGACGGCTTCCCGTTCCTCACCCAGGTCGCGGCCGGTGACCTCGACCGGGTTCAGGTCACCCTCCCCGACCTCGACGCCGGGCCGGTCTCGATCGCACAGGTGAAGGCCACCGTCGACGACATACGGATCGCGGGCTGGCCCACCGGGATCGACGGCGTGGACCTCGGGAAGGTCCGCGGCGACGTCCTGCTCGACTTCGCCGACCTGACCCGGGAGGTCGGCGCCTCCCAGGTCCGCCTGGCCCCGGGCCGCGAGCCCGGCTCGGTCCTCGCCCGGGGGCGGATCCCGGTCGCCGGTACGGAGGTCGACGTACGGGCGGACGCGCAGGTCCGCCGGGAGGGCCGCCAGGGGGTCGCGCTCACCGTGGCGAACACGCGGCTCGTCGTCCCGGACGTCCTCACGTACACGCCGGGCAAGGGCGGAGGCCTGCAACTGGCCGCGCCGGCGACGGGGCGGATGGACCCGGCCGAGTTCGAGGAGACCACGGGGGAACGGCTCGTCCCCGGACGGCTGTTGAAGGGCCCGGCGGTGGACGCGCTGGTCGAGCACCCGGCCCTGCTGAAGCTGGCCGGCATCGATTCGTCGCTGCTGCGGGGGCTTCGGAAGGCGCGGGAGCCGAAGGTGGCGGAGGCGATGGAGTTCTCGGCGGCGTTGCCCTCCGGGTTGCCGGGGGATCTTGGGCTCCGGCGTCTTTCGGTGACCCCGGGTGGGATCCGGGCGCAGCTCACCGGGGCGGACGTGAGCGTCCCCGCGCCGTAGCTCCGCCGGTTCGTCGGCTGAGTGCGGCCCGGTGGGGCTTCTCGCGCAGTTCCCCGCGCCCCTGAAATGCGCACGTCGTGCGCCATCTCAGGGGCGCGGGGCTGTATCGATCAGCGGCTCCGCCGCGGGGCGCGACCAGCCCCCACCGGCCCGCACCCGAACACGCGTCCCGAACCTCAGCCCCGGGTCACCGTGACTGTCACCCGAGAACCCGGCACCGCCGTCACCACGACCCGCCCCGGGCCGTCCGAACGGACCCGCGCCCGGCCGTCCTCGACGCCGACCCGCCACCCCCGCGACGGAAGCGAGATCACCGTCGCGTGCGAGCCGCGCCGCGCCGCGTCGTAGGTGAGGCGATAGACACCCGCCGCCGCGTCGAACGCCGAGGAACGAACCGTCCCGGCGACCGCCTCCGCGTAGGGCTCCGCCGTCGCCTCCTTGTTCGTACGGAACGCCCCCTTCTCGTCGACGGCGCAGTACCCGCCCCCGTAGCACCAGACGTAGCCCGCCCAGCCGGAGCTGTAGCGGCCCAGGGAGGCCATCGCGTCGCGGTAGAAGGGCCCCATGTTCGGCAGGGAGTTGTTCAGCGGGCCCCATTCGCCGACGACGACCGGGACCTTGTACGTGCGCGGGTACTCCGTGACCGCCGCCTCGTACGTCTCGACCCAGCCCGCCGACGGGTCGTAGTCCGCGCCCGCCTCCATGGCCGTGTTGTAGAAGTGCGGGGCGTACACGACCTTGCGGTCGTCGACGCGGCCGAGGCCCGTGGGGACGCCCTCGCCGACGATCGGGGTCGGCTCCACGAACAGCCAGGCGTCGCGGTCCTCGGTGCGGATCGCGTCCGCGACCCGGTTGTACATCGGGGTGAGCTGCTCGCGCTCGATGCGCCGGGCCGCCGTCGGCAGGTCCTCGCCCTCCCGCAGCTCGCCCATCGGCTCGTTGATCACGTCGTAGCCGAGGACGGCCGGGTGGTGCGCGAAGCGGTCGGCGACGACCTTCCACATGCGGGCCTGCGCCTGCCGCAGGTCCTCGTCCTCGTACAGGTGCGTGAAGGCCCGCTGCACGGCCGGCTCGAAGTACTCCGCGAACCAGTCCTCGGGGTGCCGCTGGAAGGGCAGCCCGTCGGTGCGGGTCGCCCACTCCGGGATGCCGCGGTGCCCGAAGGCGGGGCCGAAGACGTCCTGGTGGGCGTCGAGGACGACATGGATGTCGTAGCGGTCCGCCCAGTCCAGGACCCGCTCGATCTTGTTCAGGTAGGCGCGGCTGTACCGGCCCGGGCTCGGCTCCAGGTCGTCCCAGAAGATCAGCAGCCGGGCGAAGTCGAAGCCCTTGGCCCGCATGTCGCGGAAGTGCCGCTCGGTGATCGCGGACAGGGCCGCGTCCCCGCGGTTCCCCTTGTCCTCGACGTTCCAGCCGCGCAGCGTGAGCGTCCGGCCGTGCTCGTCGGTCAGTACGGGGGCGGACGCGGTGGGCGGCGTACCGGGGGAGGACGGGTGCGCGGTGTCGGCCTGGGCGGCCGAGACCGGGAGCAGGACGGCCGCCAGAGCGGCCGCAAGGGTCACACGCAGCAAGAAGGGCTCCCTCGGAGATGGGCGGGCCGGGCGGTCATCCGAGGTTCTACCGGTCGGTAGCGCAGTTGTGAATGGGTACGGCACGCCGACTTCGCGGCCCCGTTGGCCCGGCACTCGAGGGCCTCGCGAGGAGCTCTGAGAGACTGGCGCACGATGAACGAGAACGTGACTGCCCCGCTCCGCGCCCGCGCCGAGATCGATCTGGCCGCCCTGCAGGCCAATGTCAGGTCGCTGCGCGCCCACGCGCCCTCGGCCGCGTTCATGGCCGTGGTGAAGGCGGACGCGTACGGGCACGGCATGATCCCGGTGGCCCGCGCGGCGAAGGCGGCGGGCGCCGAGTGGCTCGGCACCGCCACGCCCGAGGAGGCGCTCGAACTGCGCGCGGCGGGCCTGACCGGCCGCATCATGTGCTGGCTGTGGGTGCCGGGCGGGCCGTGGCGCGCGGGCATCGAGGCCGACCTCGACATGTCCGTCAGCGGCATGTGGGCGCTGCGCGAAGTGACCGCCGCGGCACGGGAGTCGGGCCGCACCGCCCGCATCCAGCTCAAGGCCGACACGGGCCTCGGACGCAACGGCTGCCTGCCCGGCGACTGGCCCGAACTGGTCCGCGAGGCGCTCGCCGCGCAGGCCGAGGGCCTCGTCACGGTCACCGGCCTGTGGTCGCACTTCGCGTGCGCCGACGAGCCCGGCCACCCGTCCATCGCGGCCCAGCTGGACCGCTTCCGGGAGATGACGGGGTACGCCGAACAGCAGGGCGTCACCCCCGAGGTGCGGCACATCGCGAACTCGCCGGGCACGCTCACCCTCCCCGAGACCCACTTCGACCTCGTCCGCCCCGGCATCGCGATGTACGGGATCTCGCCGAGCCCCGAGCTCGGCACCCCCGCCGACTTCGGCCTGCGCCCCGTGATGTCGCTGAAGGCGTCGCTCGCGCTGGTGAAGCACGCGCCGGGCGGACTCGGCGTCAGTTACGGCCACCACTACGTCACTCCGGGCCCGACCACGCTCGCCCTGGTCCCGGTCGGCTACGCGGACGGCATCCCGCGGCACGCCTCCGGCACCGGACCCGTACTGATCGGCGGCAAGCGGCGCACGGTCGCGGGCCGCGTCGCCATGGACCAGTTCGTCGTCGACCTCGGCGGGGACGAGCCCGCCGCCGGCGACGAGGCCGTGCTCTTCGGGCCCGGCGACACGGGCGAGCCCACCGCCGAGGACTGGGCGGTCGCGGCGGGCACCATCGCGTACGAGATCGTCACGCGGATCGGATCCCGCGTCCCGCGCGTCTATTCGGGCGGGGACCACGGGGCCGGACGAGAGGGAGCGGGCACGTGAGCGAGACCGGGGCATGACCGAGAGCAGCGGCGCACAGGCCGCGCAGACCGTGACCGAGGCCGCCGCCTCGGGGAACTGGCGGCGGGCCGGCATCGCGGGCGCGGCGATAGGTGTGGTCGCCGCGGGCGCCGCGGCCGGTGTCGCCATCGAGCGGCTCACGGTCGGGCGCGGCATGCGCAAGAAGGCCCGGCTCGCCCTGGACGCGGCCGGACCGTACGGCGCGCTGCGCGGCACCCCCGGCAAGGCCCGCGCCCAGGACGGCACCGAGCTGTACTACGAGGTCGACGAGGCCGAGCCGGGCGGTGACGGTGCGCGCCGGCGCCGCCTGTTCGGACGCAAGGCCCCGGCCCCGGTCACCGTCGTCTTCAGCCACGGCTACTGCCTCGGCCAGGACTCCTGGCACTTCCAGCGGGCGGCGCTGCGCGGCGTCGTGCGCTGCGTGTACTGGGACCAGCGCAGCCACGGCCGCTCCGGGCGCGGCGTCGAGCAGGCCGAGCAGGGCGCGCCGGTCTCCATCGACCTGCTCGGCGCGGACCTCAAGGCCGTCATCGACGCGGCCGCGCCCGAGGGCCCGCTCGTGCTGGTCGGGCACTCCATGGGCGGCATGACGGTCATGGCGCTGGCCGACCGCTACCCGGAGCTGATCCGCGACCGGGTCGTCGGCGCCGCGTTCATCGGTACGTCGGCGGGCCGGCTCGGCGAGGTCAACTACGGGCTGCCGGTCGCGGGGGTCAACGCGGTGCGGCGGGTGCTGCCCGGGGTGCTGCGGGCGCTCGGGCAGCGGGCCGAGCTGGTGGAGAAGGGGCGGCGGGCGACCGCCGACCTGTTCGCCGGGATCATCAAGCGGTACTCGTTCGCGAGCCGGGACGTCGATCCGGCGGTCGCGCGGTTCGCCGAGCGGATGATCGAGGGCACGCCCATCGACGTGGTCGCCGAGTTCTACCCGGCGTTCCAGGACCACGACAAGACGGCGGCGCTGGAGCGGTTCGCGGAGCTGCCCGTGCTGGTCCTGGCCGGGGAGGGCGACCTCGTGACGCCCAGCGAGCACAGCGAGGCGATCGCGGCGCTGCTGCCCGGCGCGGAGTTCGTGCTGGTCCCCGACGCGGGGCACCTGGTGATGCTGGAACACCCCGAGCTGGTCACCGACCGCCTCGCCGACCTCCTCGCGCGTGCGGGGGCGGTGCCCGCAGCCGCTACCGTGGGGAACCATGGACAACCCGGCGACTGACGCCCTGCCCGTCACCACAGTCACAGCCACCGTCGACTCCCCGGACGCGATGCGCGAGCTCGGCCTCGCGCTGGCCAAGCGGCTGCGCCCCGGCGACCTCGTGATGCTCACCGGGGAGCTCGGCGCCGGCAAGACGACGCTGACCCGGGGGATCGGCGAGGGGCTCGGCGTGCGCGGCGCGGTCACGTCGCCGACCTTCGTGATCGCCCGCGTGCATCCGTCCCTGGGGGACGGTCCGGCCCTCGTCCACGTCGACGCGTACCGCCTGGGCGGCGGGCTCGACGAGATGGAGGACCTCGACCTCGACGTGTCCCTGCCGGACTCCGTGGTCGTCGTCGAGTGGGGCGACGGCAAGGTCGAGGACCTCGCGGACGACCGCCTCCACGTGATCATCGACCGGGCCACGGGGGACACGACGGACGAGCTCCGCGTCGTCACCCTGAACGGAATCGGCCCCCGCTGGACCCAGTCGGACCTGTCCTCGTTCGCCCTCTGATCGGCCCGGGACGCCGCCACCCCGGGGCTCCGCCCCGGACCCCGCTCCTCAATCGCCGGAGGGGCTTGTTTTGGCGATCCGCCGCTGTCGGGCGCGGGGCTGTGTCGATGTGCGGCTCCGCCGCGTGGGCGCGCTCAGCCACGACGCACCCGCACTCGGCGACGATTCCGCAATCCGCAACGGCGGCACCCCCAGGGGCCCCGCCCCGGCCCCCGCTCCTCAATCGCCGGAGGGGCTTGAGGGGGCGAACCCTCGCGTCGACCTCGACCTCGACCTCGACCTCGACCGCGGCGCCGGTCCCGGGCGTGGGTGCCGGGCCGACGCCCCCGGAGGGGGCGGGTGGGTGGGAGAGGGGCTGGGCGAATGCGCCGGCTCGGGTGCAGAGAGGCGCAGCCCTGTCCGCAAGCGCCGGTCCGGGCGTGGGTGCCGGGCCGACGGCGCCGGAGGAGGCGGGGCACCTGGGTGGAGACGCTCCGTACCGACACGGTGTCGGTAAGAGGTTGCACACGGGGAGAGCCGTAGTTAGGGTTACCTAACTACGGGGCTCTGATGAGGTGCGGGAGGGTGCCATGTCCGGTGCGGAGCGTGACACACGGGTACCGGAGACACAGGCCCGGCGAGACGCGGAGCGCCCCGTGAGCATGCGGGACCTGCTGGCCTCCTGCGCCGCCGCGCGGGCCGTCTCGACCCCGCCCCCGCCCGGGCCGCCCCGGACTCAGGGAACGACGACGACCTGACGGCCGATCCCGGCGAACTCCCACATCTTGTCGCCCTGGGCACGGGACGTACGGATGCCACCGGTCTGCTTCGTCGGGTCCGGCTCCGGCGTCGAGCCGTCCACCGCGGCACTGAACCCGATCGCCACCCCGTTCACCGAGGCGAACCGGACGACGTGCTCGATCGGCTTCCCGTCCGTGCCGACCACCGACCCGGTCCGCGAGTCGACCGAGTACTTGCCCGGCGCCGGGTCCACCGTGCCGGGCATGACCTCGTACGTGCTCAGCGTCCTGTTGCGCCCGTCCACCAGCCACACCCGGTCGGTGCTCAGCGCGTACACGACCCGCTCGCCCTTGCCGGACGCGGCGGGCAGCGCTTCCGGGTCCTTGTGCTTCGGCTTCTTGGACGCGGTCGCGGCCGGGGTGGCGGACTTGTGGGCGCCGAGGTCGGCCGGGGCGCTCGCGGAGGCCTGGTAGGCGAGGAAGCCGACCACGGCCAGCGCGCCCGCGGTCAGTGCGGTGACGAATCCGGTGCTGCTCCGTGCCACCAGGTGCCTGCCTCTCATGTCCCACGTACGACGCCAGTGACGGCTATCGGTGACGTTAGCAGCAGGGCGCGGCGGCCCCCGGCCGACAGGAGCACGGACGTGTCCGGGGCTGGGTGGCCGTAGGCTGTTCGCGTGCTGTTGCTCGCTCTGGATACCGCCACCCCCGCCGTCACCGTCGCCCTGCACGACGGGACGTCCGTCGTCGCCGAGTCGGGTCAGGTCGACGCCCGCAGACACGGGGAGCTGCTGCTGCCCGCCGTCGACCGGGTGCTCCGCGAGGCCGGCACCGGCCTCGACGCCGTGACCGGGATCGTCGTGGGCACCGGCCCCGGCCCGTACACGGGCCTGCGCGTGGGCCTGATGACCGCCGACACCTTCGGGCTCGCCCTCGGCGTGCCCGTGCACGGCGTGTGCACGCTCGACGGACTCGCCTACGCGGCCGAGGACGTCGAGGGCCCCTTCGTCGTCGCCACCGACGCGCGGCGCAAGGAGGTCTACTGGGCGCGCTACCAGGACGCCCGCACCCGCCTCACCGGCCCCGCCGTCGACCGGCCCGCCGACATCGCCGAGGAGATCGCCGGGCTGCCCGCGGTCGGCGCGGGCGCGCTCCTGTACCCCGACACGTTCGCCGACCCGCGCGGCCCCGAGCACGTGTCCGCGGGCGCGCTCGCCGCGCTCGCCGCCGAGCGACTCGCGGCCGGCGAGGAGCTGGACGAGCCGCGGCCGCTGTACCTGCGCCGCCCCGACGCCCAGGTCCCCAAGAACTACAAGGTGGTCACCCCGAAGTGACCGGCGCCGAACTGCGCGAGATGCGCTGGTGGGACATCGATCCCGTGCTCGCCCTGGAGAAGGAGCTCTTCCCGGACGACGCCTGGTCGCGCGGCATGTTCTGGTCCGAGCTCGCGCACGCGCGCGGCACCGGCGCGACCCGCCGCTACGTCGTCGCGTACGACAGCGACGGCGACGGCACCGAGCGGCTCGTCGGCTACGGCGGCCTCGCCGCCTCCGGGGACCTGGCCGACGTGCAGACCATCGCCGTCGCCCGCGATCAGTGGGGCACCGGGCTCGGTGCCCGGCTGCTCACCGAACTCCTGCGGCACGCCACCGCCTTCGAGGTCGCCGAGGTGATGCTCGAAGTGCGCGTCGACAACACCCGGGCGCAGAAGCTCTACGAGCGCTTCGGCTTCGAGCCGATCGGCTTCCGCCGCGGCTACTACCAGCCGGGCAACGTGGACGCCCTCGTGATGCGCCTCACCACCGAGAAAGCGACTGAAGAGAACAATCATGGCTGACGAACCGCTCGTCCTCGGCATCGAGACCTCCTGCGACGAGACCGGCGTCGGCATCGTCCACGGCACCACCCTGCTCGCCGACGCCGTCGCCTCCAGCGTCGACGAACACGCCCGCTTCGGCGGCGTCGTCCCCGAGGTCGCCTCCCGCGCGCACCTGGAGGCGATGGTCCCCACGATCCAGCGCGCCCTGAAGGACGCGGGCGTCACGGCGAAGGACCTCGACGGCATCTCCGTCACGGCCGGCCCCGGCCTCGCGGGCGCCCTGCTCGTCGGCGTCAGCGCCGCCAAGGCGTACGCGTACGCGCTCGGCAAGCCCCTCTACGGCGTCAACCACCTGGCCTCGCACATCTGCGTCGACCAGCTGGAGCACGGCAAGCTGCCCGAGCCGACGATGGCCCTGCTCGTCTCCGGCGGCCACTCCTCGCTGCTGCTCTCCACCGACATCACCTCCGACGTGCGCCCCCTCGGCGCCACGATCGACGACGCGGCAGGCGAGGCCTTCGACAAGATCGCCCGCGTGCTGAACCTGGGCTTCCCCGGCGGCCCCGTCATCGACCGCTACGCGAAGGAGGGCGACCCGGCCGCCATCGCGTTCCCGCGCGGTCTGACCGGCCCGCGCGACCCCGCGTACGACTTCTCCTTCTCCGGGCTCAAGACCTCCGTGGCCCGCTGGATCGAGGCCAAGCGGGCGATCGGCGAGGACGTGCCGGTGCGGGACGTCTCGGCGTCCTTCCAGGAGGCCGTCGTCGACGTACTGACCCGCAAGGCCGTGCGCGCCTGCAAGGACGAGGGCGTCGACCACCTGATGATCGGCGGCGGCGTCGCGGCCAACTCGCGGCTGCGCGCCCTCGCCGAGGAGCGCTGCGAGCGTGCCGGCATCCGGCTGCGCGTGCCGCGCCCCAAGCTGTGCACGGACAACGGCGCGATGGTCGCCGCGCTCGGCGCCGAGATGGTCGCCCGGGGCCGGCAGCCGTCCTCCTGGGACCTTTCGGCGGACTCCTCGCTCCCGGTGACGGAGACCCACGTGCCCGGCCATCACCACCACGACCACGATCACGTGCACGAGGTCAGCAAGGAGAACCTGTACTCGTGACCGTCGCGCTGATGTGGGAGGCCCGGGCCGCCGAGGGCCGCGGCGAGGAGCTGCTCGCCTGGACGCGGGACCAGGTCCTGGAGCGGGAGCCGGAGCGCCGCGAGACGTTCCGCGCCCCGCAGGACCGGGTCCTCGTCATCACGTGGTGGGACGCGATGTACGACGCGCGACTGCCGGAACTGCCCGAACCGCCCGCCGATCTGGTGACGAGGACCGTGCACAGGTGGCGGTTCGAAGCCGTCTGACCGTCTGACCTGGGATTCCATCCCCGTAATGACGTGGTTCGGCGGGCGCGGGAAAGTTTCTTCGAGAAAAATCGGTGCCGGTGTGGGGGGGGGGGGGGGGGGCGGGGGCCGCGCGGCGGGGGGGGGGGGCGGCGGCCCCCCCCCCCCCCCCCCGCGAGATATCAAGCACCCCCGACCTCACCCCGCACCCCCCCGCGGAAAAGCGGCGGCGGGCGGGGCGCGCTATTCTATCTACGAAAAACAGCGGGGCGCGCCCCCCGGGGGGGCCCCCCCCCCCCCACGTACGGGTGAGAGGCCGGGAACGGCCACCACGTCACGCACCGAGGAGAACACCATGCCCCGCTACCTGACCATGGTCCGCATCGACGAGAACAACACCCCCGCCGAGGGCATCAGCGAGGGCCTCATGCAGCGCATGGGCGCCCTCATCGAGGAGATGACCAAGGCCGGCGTGCTGCTCGACACGGCCGGGCTCATGCCCACCTCGCACGGCAAGCGCGTCCACTACGAGAACGGCGAGATCACCGTCACCGACGGCCCGTTCACCGAGACCAAGGAGGTCATCGGCGGCTACGCGGTCCTGCAGACCAAGGACGAGGCCGAGTGCCTGGAGTGGACCAAGCGCTTCCTCCAGGTCCACGAGCCGCACTGGACCGTCACGTCCGAGGTCCGGGAGATCCAGGAGGGCTGATCCCTCCGCGCTTGGCGGCGCCCCGCCCCGGGGTGTCTGATGTGGCCGTGACCGAGCAGCAGCCCACCACGGCCCGCACCGTCGAGACCGTCTTCCGCATGGAGGCCCCGCGCATCATCGCGGCCGTCACCCGCGTCGTGCGCGACGTCGGCATAGCGGAGGAGCTGGCGCAGGACGCGTTGGTCGCCGCGCTCGAGCAGTGGCCGGAGGCGGGCGTCCCGGACAACCCGGGAGCCTGGCTCACGGCCACCGCGCGGCACCGCGCCGTCGACCTGGTCCGCCGCCGCGAGAACTACGCGCGCAAGCTCCAGGAGGTCGGCCGCGCCACCGAGTTCGCGTACGCGGCGCCCGAGGCCGCCGACCCGGACGACATCGACGACGACCTGCTGCGGCTCGTCTTCATGAGCTGTCACCCCGTCCTGTCCGCCGAGGCCCGCGTCGCCCTCACCCTGCGCCTGCTCGGCGGCCTGACCACCGCCGAGATCGCCCGCGCGGTCCTGGCCCCCGAGCCGACCGTCGCCCAGCGCATCGTCCGCGCCAAGCGCACCCTCGCCACGAAGAACGTCGCCTTCGAGGTCCCGTACGGGCCCGAGCGCGCTGCCCGGCTCGGCTCGGTCCTGGAGGTCATCTACCTCATCTTCAACGAGGGTTACGCGGCCACCGCCGGCGACGACCACCTGCGGCCCGGCCTGTGCGAGGACGCCCTGCGACTGGCCCGCGTCCTGCAGACCCTGATGCCTCAGGAGCCCGAAGTGCACGGCCTGGCCGCGCTGTTGGAGCTCCAGTCCTCCCGCGCCGCCGCCCGCACCGCGCCCGACGGGACCCCCGTCCTGCTCAAGGACCAGCGCCGGACGCGCTGGAACCGGCTGCTGATCCGGCGCGGCTTCACGGCCCTCGCGGCGTCGCAGGCGGTCGCCACGGGCGCGCCCGGACCGTACGCGCTGCAGGCCGCGATCGCCGCGTGCCACGCGCGGGCGCACACGTACGAGGAGACGGACTGGCGTCAGATCGCCGCGCTCTACGCCCTGCTCGCGGCCCGCACCCCGTCCCCGGTCGTGGAGCTGAACCGCGCGGTGGCCGTCTCGATGGCCGAGGGCCCCGAGGCCGCCCTCGCCCTCGTCGACACCCTCACCGCCGAACCGGCCCTGCGGGGCTACCACTTGCTGCCGAGCGTGCGGGGGGATCTGCTGGAGCGCCTGGGGAGGCGGGAGGAGGCGATCGCCGAGTTCCGCCGCGCGGCGGACCTGACGAAGAACGAACGGGAACGGGATTTCCTGCTGAGCCGGGCAAGAACGAGCCCCTCCGGCGATTGAGGAGCGGGGTCCGGGGCGGAGCCCCGTGACCTCAGCGAACGGGGGCGCCCACCAGCATGGTCGGGGCACCGGCGACCCGGGTCAGAAACACGGTCGCGGAGCCCTTCCCGTACGGCTTCGGCATCACCTTGCGCCGCAGCTCCTCCGGCTCGACGGCCGACCCCCGCTTCTTGACGGTCAGCACGCCGACCTCCCGTTCCCGCAGCAGCGCCTTCAGCTTCTTCACGTTGAACGGCAGCAGGTCGGTGATCTCGTACGCCGCCGCGTAGGCGGTGTCGTGCAGTTCGTCGGCGGTGACGTACGCGATGGTCTTGTCGAGCAGCCCGCCGCCGACCTCCTCGGCGACCTCGGCGACCAGATGCGCCCGGATGACGGCGCCGTCGGGCTCGTACAAGTACCGCCCCACCGGCCGCACTTCGGGGTCCGGCAGCCCGCGCCCCGCGAGCATGCGCGGACCCGGGAGCAGCGTGGCCCGCATCCGGCCGGGCTCCGTGCCGAACCACAGCACGGCCTCCTTGACCTCGCCCCCGTCCGAGATCCACTCGGCGTCCGCCTCCGCCGGGATCGCCTCGTGCGGGATGCCGGGGGCGATCTTCAGCGCGGCGCGCGGGGCCTTCAGGGCGGCGGACACGGCCCAGGACAGCGGCGGCGAGTACGCCTCGGGGTCGAAGATCCGGCCGCGCTTGTCGGAGCGCCGGGCCGGGTCGACGAACACGGCGTCGTAGCCGGCGGTGTCCACCTCGGCGACGTCCGCCTCGCGCACCTCGATCAGCTCGGCGAGACCGAGCGCCTCCGCGTTGGCCCGGGCGACGGCGCAGGTCAGCGGGTCCCGGTCGACCGCCAGGACCCGTACGCCCGCGCGGGCCAGGGCGATCGCGTCGCCGCCGATGCCGCAGCACAGGTCGGCGACCGAGCGGACGCCGAGCGCGGTGAATTCGCCGGCGCGGTGGGCCGCCACGTTCGTCCGGGTCGCCTGCTCGACGCCGTGCGGGGTGAAGAACATGCGGGCCGCGTCCTGCGCCCCGAACTTCGCGACCGCGCGCTGGCGCAGCCGGGCCTGGGTGAGCGCCGCCGAGACGAGGTCGGCGGGGTGGTCGCGGCGCAGCCGGGTGGCGAGCGCGAGCTCCTGGCCCGGGTCGTGGTCGCGCAGTTCGTCGAGGAGGGCCCGGCCCTCCGGGGCGAGGAGGGCGGCGAGGTCGGCGGGGGTGGAGAAGGAGCTCACCCGGCCCATTGTGGGCCAGTCGGTGGATGGTGCGGTCCCGGCGGCGGTGTCGGCCCCTGAACGGCGCGGTGGCCTGCGAGGATCCGGCGCCATGCAACTAGTACGACAAAACGAAGAAACCGCCGCGAAGGGGACTCCGAGACGTGCGGGCCGCCGGGCCGGACCGCACTCGGGACGCCGTACGGGCCGCCGCGCGGCGGTGCGTGGCACGGCCGCGGCACTCATCGCCGCCGCCCTCGCCTCGGGCTGCGCCGCGGGCCCCGAGGACCGGTCCGACACGGGCACGTCCCGCGGCGCGCAGGGGGCCCAGGGCGCCCAGGGCCACGCGGACCGCCCCGCGGAGAAGCAGGCCGGTGAGCAGGCCGGTGAGCACGCGGAGAAGTCCGCCGGGAAGCAGGCGGGCGAGCGCGCAGAGAAATCCGCCGAGAAGCGGACGGGCGAGCACGCGGAGAAGTCCGCCGGGAAGCAGGCGGGCGAGCGCACAGAGAAATCCACCGGGAAGCAGGTCGGCGAGCGCGCGGAGAAGCAGGCCGAGAAGCAGGCCGAGGAGCACGCCGGGACGCCCGCTGAGGGGCACGCCCACAAGCCCGCCGGGAAGAAGGCCGAGAAGCCGGCCGAAGAGCCCGCCGGGAAGAAGGCGCAGAAGCCCGCCCGGCCCGCGCAGGGCGCCCCACAGGCCCTCGCCGCGCTCCCGGCGGGCATGCCGCGCGGCGTCCTGCGCTCGGTGCCGCAGGGCCTGGGCGCCGCGGCCCCCGCCGGAGCCCGCGCGGACTACGCGGCCCGCCAGCGCGTGGCGCAGACCGCGCGGCTCGTCCTCGCCAAGCGGTGGGGTCTGGCGAAGGCGCCGCTCGTCGCGCCCGCCCCGCCCGCGCACAAGCCCGTCATCGAGCCGCGCAAGGGATTCGAGGTCGAGGACCAGGAGGAGCTGGGCCTGCCCCCGGTCTTCACGACGGTCCCCACCAAGGACAAGGTCGTCTTCCTCACCATCGACGACGGGGCCGAGAAGGACCCGAAGTTCCTCGCGATGATGAGCGAGCTGCGGATCCCGTACACGGCGTTCCTCACGAACGACGAGATCAAGGACGACTACGGCTACTTCAAGAAGGCCCAGCGGCTCGGCGTCTCCCTGAACAACCACACGCTGACCCACCCGTACCTGCCGGGCCTGTCCTACGCGCGCCAGAAGCACGAGATCTGCGGCATGCAGCGGGTCATGGAGAAGCAGTACGGCAAGCGGCCCACGATGATGCGCCCGCCGTTCGGCAACTACAACCGGGACACCCTCAGGGCCGCAAAGGCCTGCGGGATCGAGTACGCGCCGATCTGGAACGCCGAGGTCTTCGTCGACCGTATGGACTACCGGGAGTGGGACAGGAACATCCATCCGGGCGACATCATCCTCACGCATTTCCGCGGACGGGACGACTGGAAGGGCACCATGCCCGACATGGTCCGTAAATTCCTGAAGTACGTCACCGACAAGGGCTACGCGGTCGCCCGCCTGGAGGACTACCTGTGACACGTCCAGGGGTGGGGGCGGCGGTACGGCGGTGCGGCACGCGGCTGATCGGCTGCGCGCTGGCCGCCGCGCTGCTCACCGGGTGCGCGCAGTCCGTGGATCCGCTCGAGCGGATGGGCCGCAAGGCCGCGCAGAAGGTCCGCAGCCATCCGCACCGGGCGGCGGCACGCGCCCCCGGCGCCGCGGGCCCCGGGCGGGACGACCGCGCGGGCCCGGCCGCGCACCGCCGCTGGGGGCTCGCCGAGCCGCTGGACCCGCCGCCCGCGCCGCCGTCCCGCCCGGTGCTGCCGCGCCGGGCGCCCGGCGCGGTGCCGCCGGTGATCGAGCGCGTCCCCACCCGGGACAAGGTGGTCTTCCTGACCTTCGACGGCGGCGTCGAGCGCGACCCGCGCTTCCCGCAACTGGTCCGCGACCTGCGCCTGCCGGTCTCCGTCTTCCTCGACGGCTCCGCCGCGGGCCCGGGCCGGGGCCCGTACGGCACGCTGCGCGCGCTCGGCGCCGGCGTCCAGAACCGCACCCTGACCCACCCGTACCTGCCCGGCCTCGGCTACGTCCGCCAGCACGCCGAGATCTGCGGGCAGCAGCGCCGGCTCGCGGGCCGCTTCGGCCGGGCCCCGCGCCTGCTGCGGCCGCCGTCCGGCGACTACGACGCCAGCACCCTGAGGGCGGCGGGTGCCTGCGGCATCGACGCGATCGTCCTCGGCCGCGACCCGTCCCGCACCGACCGCCTCCGCCCCGGCGACATCATCCTGCCCCCGCGGGCGCAGACATCCCTGACGACCTCGACCACGTCCCTCCTCCACCACATCCAGCAACAGGGCTTCACCGTCGCCAAACTGGAGGACTACGTCTGACCTGGGCCGACCGGCCGGGTTGTGTTCTGCCCCTGAGGCGCACGAAGTGCGCCGTCAGGGGCGCGGGGAACTGCGCGAGAACCCCCACCGGGCCGGCACCCGGCAACGATCCGCCAAAGCCACGGCGCCTCCCCGGACCGGCGAAGCCGCCCAGAAAACCCGACACAGCGCCGCAGGCATTTGGCACTCCGCTTGACCGAGTGCTAATCCCGGTCATAGTCTCGGCCCTGGCACTCACCACTGGAGAGTGCCAACACAGCGACGGGCAGGTCCGGCACCCGCGACGACGGATCCACCTGGTCGCCACCTCAGACAGTTAACCCCGTGAGATCTCCGAAGGGGGAGGTCGGATCGTGACGACCGCCAGCTCCAAGGTTGCCATCAAGCCGCTCGAGGACCGCATCGTGGTCCAGCCGCTCGACGCCGAGCAGACCACGGCCTCGGGCCTGGTCATTCCGGACACCGCGAAGGAGAAGCCCCAGGAGGGCGCCGTCCTCGCCGTGGGCCCGGGCCGCTTCGAGAACGGCGAGCGCCTGCCGCTCGACGTCAAGGTCGGCGACGTCGTGCTGTACAGCAAGTACGGCGGCACCGAGGTCAAGTACAACGGTGACGAGTACCTCGTCCTCTCGGCCCGCGACGTCCTCGCGATCGTCGAGAAGTAAGTCGAGAAGCAGCACCTTTGTTTCGAATCTGCGCCCCTGGCACCCGCATCGTAAGAAGCCGGGGTCGGGGGCGCGGTTCGTTTTTCACCACCCAGCATCACCCCTAGCTTTCCGAGAGGGCTGAACCGCTCCCATGGCGAAGATCCTGAAGTTCGACGAGGACGCCCGTCGCGCCCTCGAGCGCGGCGTCAACAAGCTTGCCGACACGGTCAAGGTGACGATCGGCCCCAAGGGCCGCAACGTCGTCATCGACAAGAAGTTCGGCGCCCCCACCATCACCAACGACGGTGTGACCATCGCCCGCGAGGTCGAGGTCGAGGACCCGTACGAGAACCTCGGCGCCCAGCTGGTGAAGGAGGTGGCGACCAAGACCAACGACATCGCGGGTGACGGTACGACCACCGCCACCGTGCTGGCCCAGGCCCTGGTGAAGGAGGGTCTGCGCAACGTCGCCGCGGGCGCTTCCCCGGCAGCCCTGAAGAAGGGCATCGACGCCGCCGTCAAGGCCGTCTCCGAGGACCTGCTCGCCACGGCCCGCCCGATCGACGAGAAGTCCGACATCGCTGCCGTCGCCGGTCTGTCCGCCCAGGACAGCCAGGTCGGCGAGCTCATCGCCGAGGCGATGGACAAGGTCGGCAAGGACGGTGTCATCACCGTCGAGGAGTCCAACACCTTCGGTCTGGAGCTGGACTTCACCGAGGGCATGGCCTTCGACAAGGGCTACCTGTCCCCGTACTTCGTCACCGACCAGGAGCGTATGGAGGCCGTCCTCGACGACCCGTACATCCTGATCCACCAGGGCAAGATCGGCGCGATCCAGGACCTGCTCCCGCTCCTGGAGAAGGTCATCCAGGCCGGCGGCTCGAAGCCCCTGCTGATCATCGCCGAGGACGTCGAGGGCGAGGCCCTGTCGACCCTGGTCGTGAACAAGATCCGCGGCACGTTCAACGCCGTCGCCGTGAAGGCCCCCGGCTTCGGTGACCGCCGCAAGGCGATGCTCCAGGACATGGCCACCCTCACCGGTGCCACCGTCATCGCCGAGGAGGTCGGCCTCAAGCTCGACCAGGCCGGTCTGGACGTGCTGGGCTCCGCCCGCCGCGTGACCGTCACCAAGGACGACACCACCATCGTCGACGGTGGCGGCAAGTCCGAGGACGTCGTCGGCCGCGTCAACCAGATCAAGTCCGAGATCGAGAACACGGACTCCGACTGGGACCGCGAGAAGCTGCAGGAGCGCCTGGCGAAGCTCGCCGGCGGCGTCTGCGTCATCAAGGTCGGCGCCGCGACCGAGGTCGAGCTCAAGGAGAAGAAGCACCGTCTGGAGGACGCCATCTCCGCGACCCGCGCCGCGGTCGAGGAGGGCATCGTCTCCGGTGGTGGCTCCGCGCTCGTCCACGCCGTGAAGGTCCTCGAGGACAACCTCGGCAAGACCGGCGACGAGGCCACCGGTGTCGCGGTCGTCCGCCGCGCCGCCGTCGAGCCGCTGCGCTGGATCGCGGAGAACGCGGGCCTCGAGGGCTACGTCATCGTCTCCAAGGTCGCCGAGCTCGAGAAGGGCTCCGGCTACAACGCCGCGACCGGCGAGTACGGCGACCTGGTCAAGGCCGGCGTCATCGACCCGGTCAAGGTCACCCGCTCCGCCCTGGAGAACGCGGCCTCCATCGCCTCCCTGCTCCTGACGACCGAGACCCTGGTCGTCGAGAAGCCGGCCGAGGAGGAGGCCGAGGCGGGCCACGGCCACAGCCACGGCCACGCCCACTGACCCTCCCAGGTCCCCGACCGAGGCCCGGCCTCCCCGCACCACAGCGGGGAGCCGGGCCTCGGCGCGTCCGGCGCACCAGGGCGACACGCCCTAGCCTGATGCCATGACCCCGCGTCCGTCCCCCCGCCTCGCCGCGATCGTGGACGCGCTGCCGCTCCGCCCCGACTCCCGCGTCCTGGAGATCGGCTGCGGCCCCGGCGTCGCCGCCCGCGCCGTCGCCGGCCGGCTCGACACCGGTTTCGTCCTGGCGATCGACCGCTCCGCCACCGCCGTCGAACAGGCCCGCCGCGCCGGTGCGGCCCAGATCGCCGAAGGCCGCCTCGCGGTCCGCCGGGCCGCCGCGGAGGACTTCGTCCTGCTGGACGGCGAGGAACCGTACGATCTCGTCTTCGCCGTGCGCGTCGGCGCCCTGGACGGCCGCCACCCGGAGACGGCCCACCAGGCCCTCACCCGCATCGCCGCGGCCACCACCCCGACGGCCCGCCTCTTCATCGACGGCGGCGACCCCCTGCGTGAGCTGACCCTCCCGCGGGCCTGACTACTGAGGCCCGTACTTGCGCCCCGTCCGGGACGTGAGGCCGCCGAGGAGGGGGCGGGGGGTCAGCTTCACCACGCCCATCAGCGCCTTGTAGCGGGGGTCGGGGATGGAGAGGGTCTTGTCGCGGGAGAGGTCGGTCAGGGCCGCCGCGACCAGCTTGTCCGCGTCGAGCCACATCCACTTCGGGATGTTGTCCGTGCCCATGCCGGCCCGCTCGTGGAACTCCGTCCGCACGAAGCCGGGGCACAGCGCCATCAGGCGGACGCCGCTGCCGGCCAGGTCCTTCGCCGCGCCCTGCGTGAACTGCACGACCCACGCCTTGGACGCCCCGTAGGTGCCGCGCGGGACGAACGCCGCGACCGACGCCACGTTGATCACGCCGCCGCGTCCGCGCTCCCGCATCGACTCGGTCGCCGCCGAGGTCAGCCGCAGGACCGCCTCGATGTGCACCTTGAGCATCGTCAGCTCGTCGGCCATCGGGACGTCGAGGTAACGGCCCTTGTTGCCGAACCCCGCGTTGTTGACGAGGAGGTCGACGGGGGAGCGGCGGTCGCGCAGCCGCTCCTCGACCGCCGCGATCCCCTCGTCCGTCGACAGGTCGGCCGGGAGGACCTCGGCCTCGATGCCGTGCCCGTCGTGCAGTTCGGTGGCCTGCTCCCGGAGCCGCTTCGTGTCGCGCGCGACGAGGACCAGGTTGTGGCCGTCGGCGGCGAGGCGCCTGGCGAACGCGGCGCCGATGCCCGCGGTGGATCCGGTGATCAGTGCCGTAGTCATGGGGCAAGGGTAGTGAGCGATCAGTGCCCCGCGTGCCCGCCGCCCTTCGGCGTACCGGCCCGGCCGCCCCGGTCGACGACCACGAACTGGCCCATCATTCCGCCGTCCTCGTGGTACAGCAGATGGCAGTGGTACATGAACGGCGTGTCGGGGTCGGCGAATTCGGGCCCGCCGTCGAAGCGCAGGGCGATCTTCATCGTCGTACCGCTGGGGACGAGGATCGTGTCCTTGCGGCCGCGCAGGACGGCGGGCGGCCTGGCCCCGTTCACCGATACGACCCTGAACTGCACGTCGTGCACATGGAAGTTGTGCGGCATGCCGTTCTCGTTGCGGACCGTCCAGACCTCGGTCGTGCCCCGGGTGACCGTGGCGTCCACGCGGTCCATCTCCATCGAGCGGCCGTTGATCCCGCTCATCTTCAGGTCGAAGTGCCGCTCGCGCACGGCGTCCGCGGGGTCGGGCAGTTCCTGCCCGGCGAGTTTCGCCGGGACGCCGGGGGAGGGGCGCAGGGTGCGCGCGGCGCGCAGCTGCAGTACGTCGAACGAGTCGTCGCCGCCCGCGAACCGCTTCTGCCAGGCGTCCCCGTACCCGCTGTCCAGCGGGAAGCCGCGCAGCACCGCCCGCTCCCCGGCCCGCATCCGCACCACGACCTCGGCCCGCTCGCCGGGCGAGAGCCGCACCCGGTCCTCGGCCACGGGCCGCTCCAGGAGCCCGCCGTCGGTGCCGACAAGGGCGACCTCGCGGCCGTCGGCGAAGCCGAAGTCGTACGTGCGCGCGGTCGAGGCGTTCAGGAGGCGCAGCCGTACGCGCTCGTCGCGCACCACGCGGTACGGGTCCAGGGCGCCGTTGACCATCGTGCGGTCGCCGAGGAAGCCGATGTTCTGCATCAGGCCGTGGCCGTGGTCGAAGCGGTCCCCGTCGAACTTCACGTCCTGCACCACGACCGGCAGGTCGTCGACCCCGTACCGCTTCGGCAGCGCGAGCCGCTCGCTGTTCTCGTCGTCCAGCAGGAACATGCCGGCGAGCCCGCGCTGCACGTGCCGTTCCGTCTTCCCGTGCGGATGCGGGTGGTACCAGAGGGTGGCCGCGGGCTGGTCGATCCGCCAGTTCGGGGACCAGCGGGCGCCGGGCTCGACCATCTGGTGCGGGCCGCCGTCCATCCGGGCGGGCAGGTGCATGCCGTGCCAGTGGACGGTGGAGGCCTCGTCGAGGGAGTTGCGGACCCGGACCTCGACCCGTTCGCCGCGCTTCGCGCGCAGCGTGGGGCCCAGGTAGTTCCCGTTGAAGCCCCAGGTCGGCGTCTTGCGGCCGGGACGGAACTCGGTCTCGCCCGCCCGCATCCGCAGGTCGAAGACGCGCCGCCCGGTCTTCTCGTCGACGTGCGACTCCGCGAGCGGCGGGATCGCCAGCTCGTTCGTGAACGCCGTCCGGCCGGCCGTCGTCACCTTCGCATCGGACCACAGCCACCACACCCCCGCGCCGATCGCCAGCGCGAGGACGGCGACGAGGGAGCCGAGGACGGTGAGGACACGGCGCAGGCGGCGCCTGCCGGGGGTCTTTCGGTCGGTGTGGGCCATGCGTCGAGCGTCCCGTCGGGGCCGGTCCCGGCACATCGGGGACGGCCCCGGAGCCGACCCCGATCCCCACCCTCGCCCCCGGCCGGGTTCTCCCTTAAGAGGCGCCCCGGCTCAAGAGGCGTTCCCCGAGCCGTACTTGGCGACGTACTCGCGCGCCGCCCGCGCGGTGTCGGGGCTCAGCGCGTCACCGGCCGCCAACACCCTGGGCAGCAGCGCCCGTTCGACCGTCACCGCGCGGAACTGCAGGGCCACCGTCACCTCGTGCTCCGGCCGGTGCACGACCTCGATCGCGTCCCCGGCCCGGATCTCACCCGGCTCGATCACCCGCAGGTACGCCCCCGGCGCCCCCTCCCGCGTGAACCGCTTGACCCAGCCCTGCTCACCCAGGTGCCCCTGGAACGTGCGGCACGGGATACGGCCCGAGGCCACCTCGAGGAGCAGGTCGGGGCCGACCCGCCAGCGCTCGCCGATCAGGGCGCCCGACACGTCGACGCCCTCCGTCGTGAGGTTCTCGCCGAAGCAGCCGCTCGGCAGCGTCCGGCCGAGCGCCCGCTCCCAGCCGTCCAGGTCCTCGCGCGCGAACGCGTACACGGCCTGGTGGTCGCCGCCGTGATGGCGCAGGTCGCACACCGCGTCGCCGGCCAGGCCGCTCCCGCCGACCCCGCGCTCGCCGGGCGCCGCCACCCGGACGGGCCCCTCCACGGGCCGCTTGTCGATGCCGGTCACGCCCTCGGCCTGATCGGTGTACTCCACGGCCACGGGGCGGCCCAGATTGAGAGACAGAAGCTTCATGACAGCGCACGCTACGGGACCCCGCTCCAAAGCCGCCATGCATTAATCAGCGCGGACCCCAAGCTCCGCTTATGCTTGAGGAATGATCGAGGCCCGTCATCTCCGTGTCCTGCGCGCCGTCGCCGCCACCGGCTCCTTCTCCGCCGCGGCCCGCGAACTGGGCTGCACCCAGCCCGCGGTCAGTCAGCAGATGAAGGCCCTGGAGTCCTCGGCCGGCACCCCGCTGCTCATCCGCACCGGCCGCGAGATGCGCCTGACCCAGGCCGGCGAGGCCCTCGTACGGCACGCGGCGGGCATCCTCGCCGGGCTCACGGCCGCCGAGGAGGAGGTCGCCGCGATCGCGGGCCTGCGCGCCGGCCGGGTCCGGCTCGTCTCCTTCCCCAGCGGCAGCTCGACGCTGGTCCCGACCGCGCTGGCCGCCCTGCGCGCCGAGCACCCCGGCACGCGCGTGTCCCTGGTCGAGGCCGAACCGCCGCGCTCGGTGGAGATGCTGCGCGAGGGCGACTGCGACGTGGCGCTCGCCTTCCGATATGAGGGGGCGCAGGCCCAGGAGGAGTGGGACGACCTCGTCGTGCGGCCGCTGCTGGCCGACCGGCTCGTGGGCCTGGTGCCCGAGGCGCACGCGCTGGCCGGCGCGGGCTCGGTGACCATCGACGCGTTCGCCGACGAACCGTGGATCGCGGGCTGCCCCCGCTGCCGCCGCCAGCTGGTGGAGGTGTGCCGGGGCGCGGGCTTCACCCCGCGCATCGACTTCGCGACGGACGACTATCCGGCCGTGGTCGGACTCGTCGGCGCGGGCCTCGGCGTGGCGGTCCTGCCCGAACTGGCCATCGAGTCTGTTCGGCCCAAGGGTGCACGCACAGTGACGGTGGAGCCGCCCGTGCGGCGCGAGATCGTCGCTCTCACCCTGCCGGATCTGGCGCAGGTGCCGGCCGTCGCGGCGACGCTCGATCATCTGGCGAAGGCCGCCACGCGCTGATCCGCCGGCGCGCGGAAAACACCGCGGGCCCGGGCGCGCCGCAGCGCGCCCAGGCCCGTCCGGTGTGCAAAAACGTTCCTTCAGTGGTCCTCGGCAGTCCTTCAGTGACCGGCCGAACTGGTCGCCGGGCGCCCCGCACCCCCCGCCGACGCCGTGACGAGCCGGTTGCGCGCCCGTCCCATGAGTTCTTCGCGTTCGTCCTCGGTCAAGCCGCCCCACACGCCGTACGGCTCACGCACCTGTAGCGCGTGAGCTGCGCATTCTGCGCGTACGGGGCACCTCATGCACACCTCTTTGGCCGAGTTCTCACGGGCGCTGCGCGCCGCCCCCCGCTCGCCCTCCGGGTGAAAGAAGAGCGAGCTGTCGACCCCGCGGCAGGCCGCGAGGAGCTGCCAGTCCCACAGATCTGCGTTCGGTCCGGGAAGGCGGGAGAAATCTGCCATTGCGTTGTCCCCTTGTAGCCGTTGTGACGCGGATACGGTGCCCATGACCGTACATCTACTGTCTAAGGAGATGAAAATATGACTCATTGAGAATCTAGCTACAGACACCAGCGGATGGGAAGAAAAGCGGCCGAATGGGGCATAGGTTGTGGGGAAACCTTGTGAGTACGCCGCGCTGCCCTTGCCGTGTGCGACCCCTCACGTAGAGTGCCGAACCAGGCCGTCCGACCCGTAACTCTTTCGGGTGACCGTCGTTGAGAGTGCGGAGGCGGTTGCTACACCGAGCGCTCGGGCAGACGTCCGGATCGCTCGGAGAGTGTGGACCGCACAGGTGACGATTTCGTACCAGCCTGGAGGCTCAAGGTGACGCGCATCAGCTGCGGAGGACGGTCATGACATCCGTCCTCGTCTGCGACGACTCCCCGCTTGCCCGAGAGGCGCTCCGCCGCGCGGTCGCGACCGTGCCCGGCGTCGAGCGCGTGACGACCGCGGCCAACGGCGAGGAAGTCCTCCGCCGCTGGGGCGCCGACCGCTCGGACCTGATTCTGATGGACGTACGCATGCCCGGTCTGGGCGGCGTCGAGACGGTCCGGCGGCTGCTGTCCGCCGACCCCGGTGCGCGCATCATCATGCTCACCGTGGCCGAGGACCTGGACGGTGTGGCCCTCGCGGTCGCCGCCGGTGCCCGTGGATACCTGCACAAGGACGCCTCGCGCGCCGAACTGCGGGCCACGGTGACGCAGGCGCTCGCCGACCCGACGTGGCGGCTCGCCCCGCGCCGGCTCCGTTCGGCCGAGATGGGCGCCGCGCCCACGCTCACCGCGCGCGAGATCCAGGTGCTCGAGGGGATGAGCCACGGGCGGTCCAACGCGGAGATCGGGCGCGAGCTCTTCCTCTCCGAGGACACCGTGAAGACGCATGCCCGGCGCCTGTTCAAGAAGCTCGGCGCTTCCGACCGGGCGCACGCGGTTGCTCTCGGGTTCCGGTGGGGGCTCGTCCGATAACGCCCAGTGGGGGGTGCTGACTCGAGTCTCGCGGCCGACTGCGCCGCTGTGGCTGGTCACGCCCCGCGGCGGAGTCGCTGACGGATACGGCCCCGCGCCCCTGAAGGCACACTTCGTGCGCCTCGGAGGCGCAGGTCCCACCCCCCGAAAGACGACGGCGTGGGCGTCGCTGTCTCGTTTCGCGTCGGATGCCGCATCCTTGATGTGTGGAGTTCCTCGGGGACGACGAGTCGGGCGAACAGGGTCAGCGAGAGGGGAGGGCGCAGGAGATGAGTTCCGGCGCACCTGTCCATGACGCTTCTGTCCATAACGCTTCGGTGCACAACCAGGGGCGCGGTGCCGCGGACCGCGCCTCGGCAGGGCACCATGGATCGATGCGCGACGACGAGACAGTGACCCCTCAGGGGGGCATCGGCACACTCGTCGGCCGCGCCGTCGACGGCGACGAGCAGGCCACGCACGATCTGCTCGCGCACGTCCATCCCCTGGCCATCCGCTACTGCCGCACGCGGCTGTCGCGGCTCCCGGGGGACGCGCGGCACTTCGTGGAGGACCTGGCGCAGGAGGTCTGCGTCGCGGTGCTCCTCGCCCTGCCGCGCTACAAGGACACCGGCCGGCCCTTCGAGGCCTTCGTCTTCGCCATCGCCGCGCACAAGGTCGCCGACCTGCAGCGCGCGGCCATGCGCGGGCCCGGGTCCACGGCCGTTCCTTCCGACGAGATGCCCGAGCGGCCCGACGACTCGCTCGGCCCGGAGGAGCGCGCGCTGCTCAGCAGTGACGCCGCATGGGCGAAGAAACTGCTCGCCAATCTTCCGGAGAACCAGCGGGAGCTGCTCCTGCTGCGCATCGCCGTCGGGCTCACCGCGGAGGAGACCGGGCAGATGTTGGGCATGTCACCCGGCGCCGTCCGGGTCGCCCAGCACCGCGCGCTCAGCCGCCTGCGGGCCCTGGCGGAGCAGTGATCCGGCCGTAGCGGCCAGGTGGCGCACGACCTCCGTGGCAGACGTGTGAACGTACAAAGTCTGCCGATGATCTTGCTCGTGGAATGAGACGGGTCTTGTTCCCGTTAGCATGGACATCCGCACCGATCAAGGCCATTTGGGGAAGGTGTCATGACTGCAAACGTCGACGGAGTGCCCGCTAAATTCGCGACACTCGGGCTGACCTACGACGACGTGCTGCTGCTGCCGGGCTCGTCGGACATGGCGCCCGACGACATCGACACTTCCTCGCACGTGTCCAAGAACGTCAAGGTGAACATCCCGCTGCTGTCCGCGGCGATGGACAAGGTCACCGAGTCCCGCATGGCGATCGCCATGGCGCGACAGGGCGGCGTCGGCGTACTGCACCGCAACCTGTCCATCCAGGACCAGGCGAACCAGGTGGACCTGGTCAAGCGCTCCGAGTCCGGCATGGTCACCGACCCGATCACGGTGCACCCGGACGCGACGCTCGCCGAGGCCGACGCGATCTGTGCCAAGTTCCGGATCTCCGGCGTCCCCGTGACCGACCCGGCGGGCAAGCTGCTCGGCATCGTCACCAACCGCGACATGGCCTTCGAGTCCGACCGCACCCGTCAGGTGCGCGAGGTCATGACGCCGATGCCGCTCGTGACCGGCAAGGTCGGCATCTCCGGCGTCGACGCCATGGAGCTGCTGCGCCGCCACAAGATCGAGAAGCTTCCGCTGGTCGACGAGGCGGGTGTCCTCAAGGGCCTCATCACCGTCAAGGACTTCGTCAAGGCGGAGAAGTACCCGAACGCCGCGAAGGACTCCGAGGGCCGGCTGCTCGTCGGTGCCGCCGTGGGTGTCGCCGGTGACTCCTTCGAGCGCGCCCAGGCCCTGATCGAGGCGGGCGTCGACTTCATCGTCGTCGACACCGCGCACGGCCACTCGCGCCTCGTCGGCGACATGGTCGCCAAGATCAAGTCCAACCACGCGGGCGTCGACGTCATCGGCGGCAACATCGCGACGCGTGACGGCGCGCAGGCGCTCATCGACGCCGGTGTCGACGGCATCAAGGTCGGTGTCGGCCCGGGCTCCATCTGCACCACCCGTGTGGTCGCCGGCATCGGCGTCCCGCAGGTCACCGCGATCTACGAGGCCTCGCTCGCCGCGAAGGCGGCCGGCGTCCCGGTCATCGGCGACGGCGGCCTGCAGTACTCCGGTGACATCGCCAAGGCGCTCGTCGCCGGCGCCGACACCGTGATGCTCGGCTCGCTGCTCGCGGGCTGCGAGGAGTCGCCGGGCGAGCTGCTCTTCATCAACGGCAAGCAGTTCAAGTCGTACCGCGGCATGGGTTCGCTGGGCGCCATGCAGACGCGCGGTGAGCGCAAGTCGTTCTCCAAGGACCGCTACTTCCAGGAGGGCGTCGCCTCCGACGAGCAGCTGATCCCCGAGGGCATCGAGGGCCAGGTGCCCTACCGCGGCCCGCTGGCCTCGGTCGTCCACCAGCTCACCGGCGGACTGCGCCAGTCGATGTTCTACGTCGGCGGCCGCACCGTCCCGGACCTGCAGGCCAACGGCAAGTTCGTCCGCATCACGTCGGCGGGTCTCAAGGAGAGCCACCCGCACGACATCCAGATGACGGTCGAGGCGCCGAACTACAGCCGCAAGTAGCCGTACGCCCATGAGGGGCGGTCCCGGACACTCCGGGGCCGCCCCTCACGCGCGTGTCGGGGATACTGGTACGCGCAGACCAAGAGGGAAAGGCCCCACAACGTGACTGAGATCGAGATCGGGCGCGGCAAGCGCGGCCGCCGCGCGTACGCCTTCGACGACATCGCCGTCGTGCCGAGCCGGCGCACCCGCGACCCGAAGGAGGTCTCGATCGCCTGGCAGATCGACGCCTACCGCTTCGAGCTGCCGTTCCTCGCGGCGCCCATGGACTCCGTCGTCTCGCCCGCCACCGCCATCCGCATCGGCGAGCTCGGCGGCCTCGGCGTGCTGAACCTCGAGGGTCTGTGGACCCGGTACGAGGACCCGCAGCCGCTGCTCGACGAGATCACGGAGCTGGACCCGGAGACCGCCACGCGCCGCCTCCAGGAGATCTACTCGGCCCCGATCCAGGCCGACCTGATCAAGCAGCGCATCAAGGAGGTGCGCGACTCCGGTGTCGTCACCGCCGCCGCGCTCTCCCCGCAGCGCACCGCCGAGTTCTCCAAGGCCGTGGTGGACGCGGGCGTCGACCTGTTCATCATCCGCGGCACGACGGTCTCGGCCGAGCACGTCTCCGGTGCCGCCGAGCCGCTCAACCTGAAGCAGTTCATCTACGAGCTGGACGTGCCGGTCATCGTCGGCGGCTGCGCCACGTACACGGCCGCGCTGCACCTGATGCGGACGGGCGCGGCCGGTGTCCTCGTCGGCTTCGGCGGCGGCGCCGCGCACACCACGCGCAACGTGCTGGGCATCCAGGTCCCGATGGCCACCGCGGTGGCCGACGTCGCCGCCGCGCGCCGCGACTACATGGACGAGTCCGGCGGCCGCTACGTGCACGTCATCGCCGACGGCGGCGTGGGCTGGTCCGGCGACCTGCCCAAGGCCATCGCCTGCGGCGCCGACGCCGTGATGATGGGCTCGCCGCTCGCCCGCGCGACGGACGCGCCGGGCCGCGGTCACCACTGGGGCATGGAGGCCGTCCACGAGGACGTGCCGCGCGGCAAGAAGGTCGACCTCGGCACGGTCGGCACCACGGAGGAGGTCCTCACGGGCCCGTCGCACACCCCCGACGGCTCGATGAACTTCTTCGGCGCCCTCAAGCGCGCGATGGCCACGACCGGCTACAGCGAACTCAAGGAGTTCCAGCGCGTCGAGGTCACGGTGGCGGACTCCCAGCACCGCCGCTGACGCTGTGCCGTAGCAGGACATGAGTGGGGGGCGGGCCGCACCTGGGGCCGCCCCCGCAGATTTCGTTGTGGTGCGGTGAGATAACGCCCGCTAGTAGGAGGAACTAACACGCCGGACCGCCCC
>NZ_JBHYTK010000020.1:30850-58642 GCF_042749255.1 Streptomyces sp. NPDC059524
GCTGTGGGCTGTCCCGTGGTGGTGCGGGGCCCCCGCTCCCCGCGGCGCCCCCCCACTCGTATGTGGCGTGTGCGCTGCTTACAGCGCGGCCTTCTTCGAGCTGCCGAACGCGGCGATCGCGCCGACCGCCATGAAGACGTAGGTCAGGGCGTCGGACTCGGACTTCCAGGCCTCGTTGATGACGTCGAAGTGGTCCGTGAGCACGGTGAAGAACGAGGTGTTCGCGTAGTCCGCGAGGGCCATCGCGTACCCGGAGATCTGGCCGAGGTACACGCCGGCCAGGGCGATCACGGCGCAGATGAAGGGCAGCGCCTGATTGCGGCCGCCTACCTTGCCCGCGGCGAAGCCGACGACGGCGCCGACGGCCACGGCCGCGTAGCCGATCTCGTGCTCGGTGGCCTTCATGATCGCGCCGTAGATCCCGGCGAGCACCAGCGCGACGACGACGGCGACGAGGATCGCGAGGCCGGTGTTCCCGCTGCGGCCGGCCGGCGGGGGCGGGAAGCCCATCGGGGGCTGGCCGCCCTGCTGCTGGGGGAACGGGGCATAGGGCTGGCCCGGGGTGGGCGGCTGCTGCTGCGGGTAGCCGTAGCCGGGCTGGGGCGGCTGCTGCTGGCCGTAGGGGTTGTTGTTGTCCTGTGGCGGTGGCGGCTGGGTCATGCGGTCCCCCATGAGAGTGAAGGCTGGCACGAGTGTGCGCAGCGGGGCCGCACAGTAGCAGTCAGAGACGGTGTGCCGCCCCCGCCGGAGTGACGCCCCTGGTGTCCAGGAGGAGCTGGGCCTTCACCGCGAGGCCCTGGAGGTCGTACGTGCGGTGCGGCTGGAGCAGGATCGTCAGGTCGGCGTCGGCGGCCGCCTCGTAGAGGGAGTCGGCGCGGGGGACCGGGCGGGCCAGCACGTTCCAGGACGGGACGTACGGGTCGTGGTAGCTGACGGACGCGCCGAACTGCATGAGGCGGGTGGCGATCTCCTCGGCCGGGGTGGCCTGCTGGTCGGCGAGGTCGGGCTTGTAGGTGACGCCGAGGAGCAGGACGCGGGCGCCGCGGGCCGACTTGCCGTGCTCGTTGAGGAGGGCGGCGGCGCGCTGGACGACGTAGGACGGCATGTGGTCGTTGACCTGGCGGGCCAGTTCGACCATGCGCAGCGGGCGGGTGGGCAGATGAGGGGACGTCAGGTCCTGGGGGAGGGCATGGCCGCCGACGCCGGGGCCGGGGCGGAAGGCCTGGAAGCCGAAGGGCTTGGTCTCGGCGCAGCGGATGACGTCCCACAGGTCGACGCCCAGGTCGTGGCAGAGCACGGCCATCTCGTTGACCAGCGCGATGTTGACGTGCCGGTAGTTGGTCTCCAGGAGGTGGACGGTCTCGGCCTCGCGGGGGCCGCGGGCGCGCACGACCTTGTCGGTGAGGCGGCTGTAGAAGGCGGCGGCCGACTCGGTGCAGGCGGGGGTGAGGCCGCCGATCACCTTGGGCGTCGCGGTGTACGGGTGCGAACGGCTGCCCGGGTCGACGCGGCCCGGGGCGTGCGCGAGGTGGAAGTCGCGGCCGGCGCGCAGCCCGGAGCCCTCTTCGAGGACGGGCAGGAGCAGGGTCTCCGTGGTGCCGGGCGGGACGGGCGACTCGACGACGACCGTGGTGTGCGGGCGCAGGTGCGCGGCGAGGGTGCGGGTCGCGTCGAGGACCTGGGTCAGGCTGGGGGTGCCGTCGGGGCCCGGTGGGGTCGGGGCGCAGATCACGGCGGTGCGGACGCGGGCCAGTTCGGCCGGGTTGGTGGTGGGGCGGAAGCCGGTGGCGAGCATGCGGCGGATGTCGGCGGCGGTCAGGGCTGTGCCGTCGCTGTCGCACGGGAGCCGGCCGGCGGCCAGGTCGCGGGCGCGGTCCTGGTCGTGGCCGACGGTCGCGATGCCGGCGGTGACGGCGGCCTGGGCGAGGGGCAGGCCGAGGTGGCCGAGGCCGATGACGGCGAGATCTGCGGGCATGGCGGTTGCCGTCCTTCCCGGGAGACGGACCGGCTGCTAGCCGGAGCGGGACGAGGGCGCAAGCCCTGTGGACAGTTCGGGCGAGCGCACAGTCAGACTAGGAGTAAATATGACCGTTATGCCGCATTGCGCGATCATGGCCTGTCGCATGTCGCCGCATGTCGCCGCACGGGGCGCGTGTGGGTGAAGCGCGGCCTGAAGCGGTCGGGGTTGTCCACAGGCGGCGGGACAGTGGTGGCCGGATCGGGGCAGCCGGGACAGAATCGGGAGCATGCCGCACCGGGGGTGACACGGGCCGGCTCGGGTACATCTGGCGGTGAAGGCGGCGGCCGACGACAGCGGGAGGCAGCAGCATGAAGGCAGCGGCACTGGGACCCGAGCAGCGCGCGGAGGCCCTCGCGGGCATGGCCGAGCGCGAGCTGGACATTCTCGTCGTGGGCGCCGGGGTGGTCGGCGCGGGCACCGCGCTCGACGCGGTCACCCGCGGACTGTCCACCGGACTCGTCGAGGCGCGCGACTGGGCGTCCGGCACGTCCAGCCGCTCCAGCAAGCTGATCCACGGCGGGCTCAGGTATCTGGAGATGCTGGACTTCGCGCTCGTACGGGAGGCGCTGAAGGAGCGCGGACTGCTGCTCGAACGGCTCGCGCCGCACCTCGTCAAGCCGGTGCCGTTCCTGTACCCGCTCCAGCACAAGGGCTGGGAGCGGCTCTACGCGGGCTCCGGCGTCGCGCTCTACGACGCCATGTCCATGGCCCGCGGGCACGGGCGCGGGCTGCCGATGCACCGCCACCTCAGCCGCAAGCACGCGCTGCGCGTGGCGCCCTGCCTCAAGAAGGACGCGCTCGTGGGCGCGCTCCAGTACTACGACGCCCAGATGGACGACGCCCGTTACGTCGCCACGCTGGTGCGCACCGCCGCCATGTACGGCGCCAAGGTCGCCAACCGGGCCCGGGTCACCGGGTTCCTGCGGGAGGGCGAGCGGGTCGTCGGGGCGCGGGTGCGGGACGGAGAGGGCGGCGGCGAGTACGAGATCCGGGCCCGGCAGGTGGTCAACGCGACGGGTGTGTGGACCGACGACACACAGGCGATGGTCGGCGAGCGCGGCCAGTTCCACGTGCGCGCCTCCAAGGGCATCCACCTCGTCGTCCCCAAGGACCGCATCAACTCGACGACGGGACTCATTCTCCGTACGGAGAAGAGCGTGCTGTTCGTCATTCCGTGGGGGCGGCACTGGATCATCGGCACGACCGACACGGACTGGGACCTCGACAAGGCGCACCCGGCGGCCTCGAGTGCCGACATCGACTATCTGCTGGAGCACGTGAACTCGGTGCTCGGCGTGCCGCTCACACGGGACGACGTCGAAGGGGTCTACGCGGGCCTGCGGCCGCTGCTGGCCGGGGAGTCCGACGCCACGAGCAAGCTGTCGCGCGAGCACACCGTGGCCCACCCGGTGCCCGGGCTGGTCGTTGTGGCGGGAGGCAAGTACACGACGTACCGGGTCATGGCGAAGGACGCCGTCGACGAGGCGGTGCACGGGCTCGACCAGCGGGTCGCCGAGTGCGTCACGGAGGACGTTCCGCTGGCGGGCGCGGAGGGGTACCGGGCGTTGTGGAACGCGCGGGCGCGGATCGCTTCGCAGACCGGGCTCCACGTGGTGCGGGTCGAGCATCTGCTCAACCGGTACGGGGCGCTGGCCGAGGAGGTCCTCGCGCTCATCACCGAGGACCCCGGCCTCGGGGCGCCGCTCGGTGGCGCCGAGGACTATCTGCGGGCCGAGGTGGTGTACGCGGCCTCGCACGAGGGCGCCCGGCACCTCGACGACGTACTGACCCGGCGCACGCGCATCTCCATCGAGACGTTCGACCGCGGCACGCGGTGCGCGCGGGAGGCGGCGGAGCTCATGGCGCCGGTGCTCGGCTGGGACAAGGGCCAGGTCGAGCGGGAGGTCGAGCACTACGAGAAGCGGGTCGAGGCCGAGCGGGAGTCCCAGCTCCAGCCGGACGACCTGACGGCGGACGCGGCACGCCTGGGGGCGCCGGACATCGCGGCGCCCTGAGGAGGGGCGCGGGAGGTGGCACGGCGGGGGCGGTACGGCGCTCGGGGCGGCCTGGATGCCGCGCGAGCACCCGGGTGGCCTGGATGCCGCCCTGCCGCCAGGCCGCCCGGGAGCCCCGGCGCTTCGCCCCCGCCGGAATCCCACCCCCGGCCGGATCACGCGGGTCGCCGGCTCGGGGACGGTCGGTCGTCCTGATGCCGCGGCTGTGCTGATCCGCAGGGGCGCCGGGGTCAGCGCACGTCGACGCAGTCACCGGTCGCGGTGACCGGCGGGGTGGTGGAGGTGCCCTCGAACTTGTAGCGGTAGCAGCGGTCGGTGGTGGCGGTGCGCGTCTGCTTCTCGACGCCCGCCAGGCTGCCGGTGCCGGTGATGTGGCTGCTGGTGGTGGCGTACGAGCCGGTCAGCGAACGCTCCTGGAGGCGGACGGTCTGCTGGGTGTAGCCCGCGTACGCGTGGGTGTCCCAGTTGGCGCGCTCCAGCTTGCCGGTGATCGTGATGGTCTTGCCCTTGGCGACGGGCTCGGGGGCCGCGTTGTTGCTCAGGCGGGACCAGCGCTTGAGGTACCAGGTCTTGGCGTTGTCGGTGTCCACGTCGGTGGTCGCGTCGGTGATCGCCCAGAGGCGGAGCTTCCAGGCTCCGGCGTCCTCGTTCGTCAGCGTGCTCCGGGGGTCGATCTTGAAGGTGGCCGTGCAGTTGTAGGTGGCGTCGCCGGCCGGGACGCAGGGGTCGGTGCCCGCGTCGAACTGCTCGGAGGTGATGAACTGCTTCAGCCCGCTGTCGCGGTCGGTGCCGCGCCACAGCGACGCGTGGCTGCCGTAGAGCTTCGACCCGCCGCTGATCGCCCACTTCACGGTGATGGTCTGCGTGTTCGTCGTCCCGACGCGGGCGCTGTCGCCGCCGTCGACGGTGATGCCGGAGACGACGGTGACGTCGGCGGTGCTGTCGGCCAGGGATCTGGCCTTGGGCGCGGCGGCCTTCGCCGCCGAGGCGTCGGCTGCCGCGGCCTCGCTCCGCTCCAGCGCCTCGGCCGCGCCGGTCCCGCCCGCCGTCGCGGACGGGGTGACGAGCAGGCCGACGGCGAGCCCGGAGGCGGCCAGCACGCTGACGCCCAGGGTCACTTTCTTGCCGGACGTCAACTTGCTGCGGGAATGCTGGGACATGAGGTGGCTCCGTTGTCGATCGTCGGCGGGCGCATGCGGGCGCATGCGGGCGCGGATGCGGATGCGGATGCGGGGCGAGGGGCGGGCTGCCCCGCGTCACGTACGGCCACGGCGGCCGCACACTCTTGATCGACGACGAGGCGGAAGGGTTGTACGCGCACGACAGTTGAGGTGTGTCAGCTGCGTCACCCGGCCGGTTTCGTGTCGTGCGGGGTTCGGTCACGGGTGTGGTGTCCCAGGTGCGAGGGCGCGCCCGGGTGGGCGGCCGATGGCGAAGAGGCCGGGCGGGTCTGCGCCGACGGCGGGTCGGCGCCGGGCCGGGCGTCCCTGGCGGCGCGGCCGGTGAGCGGTACGAGGGCCGGGGCGGCGTGGGGAATTCGGCTCGGGGATCGTCGAGTTCGGGGCTTCCCGAGGCTCAAGACGGGGGTTGATGGAGGGGGCCGGGAGCGGGAGAGTGGGGGGTCGGCGTAGGGGTGGAACCGGCCGGACCGCTCTTCATCGGGCGCAACCGGACGTTCCTGACAGCCGCGCGCCGGGGGCCACCCTGGGCGCCGGACGGTCCCCGCGTGAGGGACAATGAAGGCTCTGTCAGGGCGGGTTGCAGAGGGGACGCAGTGTCGGAGGCGGAGCGGGCGGACGAGGCCCGTCAGGACAACAGCACGCGTCGGGACTCTCAGGACGCCCGGCCCCCCAAGCATGCCCCGGCCCCCGAGGACGCCAAGCCAGGCCAGGACGCCGAGCCGGCCCAGGACGCCGAGCCGGCCCAGGACGCCGAGCCGGCCCAGGACCCCAGGCGCGGTCAGGACGCGAAGGCAAGCCAGGATGTGAAGGCAAGCCAGGATGTGAAGCCAGGCCAGGACTCCAAGGGTGGTCAGGACGCGAAGGCAGGTCAGAGCTCGAAGGCAGGTCAGGGCTCGAAGCCCGGCCAGGGCTCCAAGGCCGGCAAGGGCGAGGACCCCCGGCGGGTGGACGACGCGGCGTCGAAGGCCGAAGGGCGGCTGCTGTCCGGGCGGTACCGGCTCGGTGAGGTGCTGGGCCGGGGCGGCATGGGCACCGTGTGGCGGGCGAAGGACGAGACCCTCGGCCGTACCGTCGCCGTCAAGGAGCTGCGCTTCCCGTCGGCGATCGACGAGGAGGAGAAGCGCCGCCTGATCACCCGGACCCTGCGCGAGGCCAAGGCCATCGCCCGGATCCGCAACAACGGCGCGGTGACGGTCTTCGACGTCGTCGACGAGGACGACCGCCCCTGGATCGTCATGGAGCTCATCGAGGGCAAGTCCCTCGCCGAGGCCGTCCGCGAGGACGGACTGCTCGAACCCCGCCGCGCCGCGGAGGTCGGCCTCGCCATCCTCGACGTGCTGCGCGCCGCGCACCGCGAGGGCATCCTGCACCGCGACGTGAAGCCGTCCAACGTGCTGATCGCCGAGGACGGCCGCGTCGTCCTCACCGACTTCGGCATCGCCCAGGTGGAGGGCGACCCGTCCATCACCTCCACCGGCATGCTCGTCGGCGCCCCCTCCTACATCTCGCCCGAGCGCGCCCGCGGCCACAAGCCCGGCCCCGCCGCCGACCTGTGGTCCCTCGGCGGCCTGCTCTACGCGTCCGTCGAGGGCATCCCCCCGTACGACAAGGGGTCGGCGATCGCCACGCTGACCGCCGTGATGACCGAGCCCGTCGACCCGCCGCAGAACGCGGGACCGCTGGAGCCGGTCATCTACGGGCTGCTCGCCAAGGACCCGGACCAGCGGCTCGACGACGCCGGCGCCCGCGCGCTGCTCAACGAGGTGCTGCACGCCCCGGAGTCGAAGCCCGTCCCCGAGCCGGAGCCGGCCGAGGCCACCAAGGTCGTCCCGCTGCCGCCCGTCCCGCCGCCACTGAAGAAGCGTCCCGCCAAGTCGGGTTCGGCCGCTGCCGCCGCCGCGGCGGCCGGGGTCGCCGCCAAGGGCGAGGAGGCCGCCGAGCGGCTGCGCGGCGCGCTGAAGTCGGTCCGCAACGCCGCGGCCGCGTCCCGCGCCAAGGAAGGCGCGGCCACCACGACCGTCACGGGCGGCCCGGAGCAGCCCGCGACGCCGCCGCGCACCCCCGCCAAGGCGTCGATCACCGACGTCGTGCCGCGCCGCACCCTGGTGATCGCCGCGGTCGTCGCGGCCGTGCTCGTGCTCGGCAGCATCCTGGCGCTGTCCCTCAAAGGCGGCGACGACCCCGGTACCAAGGGTGGCGGCACGGCCGCGTCCGCCGGTGCCACCGGCGGCGACGACGCCAAGGGACAGGACTCGGGCAAGGGCACGGGGGACAAGGGCAAGGGCGCCGACGACCACGCCCAGGGCTCCGGCGACAGCACCGCCGAGCCGACCGACGAGCCCGGCGACGACGCCTCCGGTGACGGTTCCGGTCAGGGTGCCTCGCCCGGCAGCGACACCGACGGCTCGAACGGCAGCACCGCCGAGCAGATCTACCGGCACCCGCAGGGCTTCTCCATCGGTCTGCCCAAGGGCTGGAAGTACGCGTCGACGAGCGCGGCCGGCGCCCGCTTCAACGGCCCGAAGGGGCAGAAGCTGCTCGTCGGCTGGACCAGCACGCCCAAGGACGACCCGGTCAGCGACTGGCGCAACCAGGAGAACTACATGCGCCGTTCCCAGTACGACCGGATAAGGATAGGGGCCGTCGAGTACCGCGGCTGGAACACGGCGGACTGGGAGTTCACCTACGTCGACGGCGGCACCAAGTACCGCACGATCGACCGCGGTTTCGTGGTGAACGGCTCGCAGGGCTACGCGCTGATGTACACCGCGAAGGACGCCGACTGGGACGGCGCGCTGCGCAAGTCCACGTGGCGGACGTTCACACAGACGTTCAAGCCCAAGTCCTGAGCCGGGGACCCGTTCTGCACGTATCGTGAGTGCTTGCGGACCGTGTGCGAACGGATGTGACGCCCGGTGACCACCGGGCGAGGCAGGGGGCGTTGTGGAGGAGTACGCGGGGCGAGTGCTCGCCGACCGTTACCGCCTGCCCCTGCGCGCCTTCGACGACGACGGGTTCGGCGACGCCGCGGTGTACGCGCCGCACGACGCGACCCGCGCCTTCGACACGTACAGCGGGCAGGAGGTGCTCGTCCGGCAGGTGCCGCTGCCGGAGGTCGTCGAGGCGGAGGTGCTGGACGCGGACGGGCTGCCGGACGGGTTCCGGCCCGGGGCGCCGGTCCGGGCGTCCGCCGAGCCGTCCGTGGCCCGGGCCATCGAGGCGGCGCAGGCCGCCGCGCAGATCCCCGACCATCCGAGGCTCGACCAGGTCTTCGACGTGTTCGCCGAGGGCGGTTCGCTGTGGATCGTCAGCGAGGCCGTCGCCGCCCGGCCGCTCGCGGCGCTGCTCGACGCGGGGCCGCTGAGCCCGTACCGGGCCGCCGAGGTCGCCTCCGACGTGCTCACCGCGCTGCGGGCCCTGCACGCCCACGGCTGGGTCCACCGGAACGTGACGGCGCGGACCGTGATGATCTGCGACGACGGACGCGTCCTGCTCACCGGGCTGGCCGCGGGCGCCGCGGAAGAGGCCCTGTGCGGGTACGACCCGCGGCCCGAAACGGCCCTGGACGACGAGGAGTCGGAGCCGGAGCCCGAGCCGGCGCCCGTGGCGCCGCCGTCGGCCGAGCCCGACGCGGGGGACTACCGGGCCGCGCGGGCCGGGGCCATCGCCGCGTACCGGGCCGGTGCGCGCGCCGCCGCGTCCGGCGGGCGGATCGACGATCCGTACGGGGTGCGGGAAGGATGGCACGGGGCGGCTCCCCGGGCCGGTGTGGCCGGTGTGCCGGTGCAGCCCGCCCGTTGGAACGAGCTGATACCCCGTGACGGAGCGGCGGACCAGGAGCTCCGCCCCGAGCCCCGCGCATCGAGCCCCGCGCAGGCCGAGAACGGGAGCCCCGTGCTGGGCGCCGTCGCCGCCGAGCGCGCCCGCCAGGTCCGGATGACCGTCGTCGGACCCGTCACCGAGCGCTGGGCCCCCGAACAGGCCCACCCCGTGCAGGACAGCTGGCAGTTGGCCGCCCCCGTAGGCCCCGCCACCGATCTGTGGGCCCTCGGCGCCCTCCTGTTCCGCGCCGTGCAGGGGCACGCCCCGTATCCGGAGGAGTCGACGCCCGAGCTGGTGCAGATGGTGTGCGCCGAGCCGCCCGCGTTCGCCGAGGAGTGCGGGCCGCTGCGGCCGGTCGTCGAGTCCCTGCTGCGCCAGGACCCCACCGAGCGGCTCGACATCGAGGAACTGCGCGGCTGGCTGCGGTCGTTGGTGCGCTCCGCGCCGGAGCCGGAGGCGGGGACGAACGTCGTGCCCGCGCCCGCCTTCGACGCCGCCCGGCTCCCCGTCGTGCGCCGCAGGGGCGAACTCGTCCGCAGGCGGCGCCGGTCCAAGGCCGGCGCCGCGCACCCGCACGCCCGGCACAAGCGCGCCCCGCGCGAGCGCGAGCGCGAACCTCAGCCGCCGCGCCGGTCCCCGCAGCCGCGCAGAGCCCCGCAGCCACGGCAGGGCGGCGGCGAGCGGCGGCCCGCCTCGCTGGGACGCTGGCTGCTCGTGCTGATCCTGCTCGGCCTGGTCGGGGCCGTCGCGTACGCGATGGTGTTCATGCCGGAGGCGGGCTCCAGCGCGGGCCCGCCGCGCGAGCAGGCGGGGGTCGTCGGGGGCGCCCCCGACAAGAACGGGGACACCGACCCGAAGGCCGATCCGTCCGGGCCGGCCAAGACGCCCAAGGGGCAGACGCCGAAGGGCAAGTCGCCGTCGAAGAAGGAGACGTCCGACCCGTCGAGCACCGAGCCGCAGTCGGACGTCGCGGCCGGATTCAGCCTGCGCAAGGACCCGGAAGGCTTCCAGGTCGCCGTGGCCAAGGGCTGGCAGCGCCAGGCGAAGAACGGGCGGGGCCAGATCCTGTACACGCACGGGAACTTCGCGCTGCTCGTCGTCCCGGGCCGCGACAGCACCACCACGTACGGGACCGACCCGATGAAGTACCAGCGCGAGGACGAGCGGGAGCTCCAGCCGTTCCGCGACTCCAGCTGGGCCACGTCCAGCGGCATGAAGACCATCGAGGTCGGCGGACGGACCATGGCCGAGGGGCAGTTCACCTGGCAGGAGTCCGGCGGCGAGGTCTTCGTGCGCAACGTCGTGATGGTGATCGGCGGCAAGTTCCACATCGTGCAGGTCCGCGGCCCCGAGGCCGAGCGCGACGAGGTGTCCCGGCTGTTCGAGCAGGCCTCCGCCACCTACCGGTACGGGGGTTGAGGCCGGCCCGCCGAAAGGTGGCCGGATCCGTGCGTGCGTCACAGTGACGTATCCATGGCACCCCGGCTGTTCCTCGGGGGCCGCCCGCTCCCTAGTGTGACCCTGTCAAGACCATTGCGGGGGAACGTGAATCAGATGCAGGGCGAGCTCCTCGCCGGGCGCTACCGGCTCGGCGAATCGATCGGGCGCGGCGGCATGGGACGCGTGTGGCGCGCGCACGACGAGGTGCTGCACCGCGTCGTCGCCGTCAAGGAGCTGACCGCCGCCACGTACGTGTCCGAGGCCGACCGGGCCGTGCTGCTGACGCGGACCCAGACCGAGGCGCGGGCCGCGGCGCGGATCAACCATCCGGCCGTCGTCACCGTCCACGACGTCCTGGAGCACGACGACCGGCCGTGGATCGTCATGGAGCTGGTCGAGGGTCCCTCGCTCGCCGACGCCGTCAAGGAGCACGGCCGCATCGTCCCGGCCGAGGCCGCGCGGATCGGCCTGTGGACGCTGCGGGCCCTGCGCGCCGCGCACACCGCGGGTGTCCTGCACCGCGACGTGAAGCCGGGCAACGTGCTGCTCGCCCGCGACGGCCGGGTCAAGCTCACCGACTTCGGCATCGCCCAGGTCGAGGGCGACTCGACCATCACGCGGACCGGCGAGATCGTCGGCTCCGTCGACTATCTGGCGCCCGAGCGGGTCAGCGGCGCCGAGCCCGGCCCCGCCTCCGACCTGTGGGCGCTCGGCGCGACGCTCTACACGGCCGTCGAGGGCCGCTCCCCGTTCCGCCGCACCTCCCCGCTGAGCACGATGCAGGCCGTCATCGAGGAGGAGCCCGAGATCCCCGCGCACGCCGGGGCGATCGGGCCGGTGATCAGCGCGCTGCTGCGCAAGGACCCGGCCGCGCGCCCGGACGCCGACACGACGGAGGCGATGCTCGCGGAGGCCGCCGAGGGCCGCAGGCCGAGCGCGGCCCAGGCGTACGTGCCGACGCAGGTGCACCGCACGGGGCAGCCCCGGGCGCACCACCAGGCCCCGCCCCCGCCGCCCGGCGGCACCGCCGTCCTGGCCGAGCAGCCCGTGCCGCAGCCCGCCCCGCACCCCGCTCCCCGGCCCCGCCGACTGCCCAGGGTGCTGGCCGCCGTCGTCGCCGCGCTGCTCGTCGGGGGCGGTGGCGCGTACGGCGGCATGTACTACCTGGAGCACCGCGACGACGACTCCACGTCCCGGCAGGACGCGGGCGGGAGCACCGGCGGCACCGGCGAGAGCCCGTCGAAGTCGGCCAAGCCGGTGTCCGGCGCGATCCCCGACAACTGGGAACGGGTCCACGACGTGGAGGGATTCAGCCTGATGCTGCCGAAGGGCTGGACCCGCCAGCAGAACGGCACGCAGATCGACTACACGCCGGACGGCGGCCAGCGGTTCGTCCGCATCGCCGTCGACAAGAACTCCCAGTGGCCGGACTCCTACCAGCACCAACTGGACCTGGAGAAGGGCGTGAGCCCCAAACTGCCGCAGTACCAGCGGGTGACGCTGCAGTCGAACATGTACCGGGACCGGCAGGGCTCCCTGTGGGAGTTCACGTGGACGGCGGGGGACAAGGACACGACGTCCGGCCCCCGGCACGCCATCGAGCAGACGTACCGGACCGCGGACGGCACCGAGTACGCCATCTACCTGTCGGTGCCCGAGGAGAACTGGCCGGAGGCGCGCACCCAGTTCGACGCGATCCTGCGGGGCTGGCAGCCGGACGCGTAGGCCGTGTCTTCACACGTGTGACCGGAACGGCACCCGTGCACGTCTGTGACGGTGCGGCATGATGGGACGCATGGGGACCGAGGGGGACAACGTCCGTGTCGTGGGCGGACGTTACCGGCTGGAGGCCAGGATCGGGCGCGGCGGCATGGGCGTCGTCTGGCAGGCCGACGACACGCTGCTCGGACGGCGGGTGGCCGTCAAGGAGCTCGCCGTCGACGAGACCCTCTCCGAGGCCGAGGCGGCGCAGCAGCGCGAGCGCATGCTGCGCGAGGCCCGCGCCGTCGCCCAGCTGAGACACCCGCACGTGATCGTCGTGCACGACGTCGTGGTGCACGAGGGGCGCCCGTACATAGTGATGGAGCTGGTCGAGGGCTGTTCGCTCGCGGACCGGATCGCCCGGGACGGGCCGCTCGACGCCCCCGAGGCGGCCCGCGTCGGGCTCGCCCTGCTCGGCGCGCTGCGCGTCGCGCACGCCGCGGGCGTCCTGCACCGCGACCTCAAGCCCGCCAACGTCCTGCTCGAACCGGCGACCGGCCGCGTCGTCCTCACCGACTTCGGCATCGCCCAGGTCGAGGGCGCCACGACGCTCACCGAGACCGGCGGCTTCGTCGGCTCGCCCGAGTACACGGCGCCGGAGCGGATGGCGGGGGAGCGGGCCGGGGCCGGCGCCGACCTGTGGTCGCTCGGCGCGCTGCTGTGCACGGCGCTCAGCGGCGAGTCCCCGTTCCGCCGCGACTCCCTCGGCGGCATCCTGCACGCGGTCGTCTACGAGGAGATCCGCCCGCCCGCGCAGGCCGCTCCGCTGCTCCCGGTGATCCGGGGCCTGCTGGAGCGCGAGCCCGCGCAGCGGATCGGCCTCGACGAGGCGGAGCGGCTGCTGCGCGCGTACGTGGACACGGGCGCGACCCCGCGCGCGGTGGCGCAGGGCCGTGCCGTGTACTCGCCGACCCGGCGTGACGTGCCGACGGTGACCGGACGGCAGGAGGGGCGGCGCGGCCCGGCGCCGCGGCTCGTCCTGGTGGCGGCGGCGCTCGTCGCGGCGCTGGCCGGGGCCGGGATCGTGACCGGGGTGTACCTGGCGGGGAACCGGGAGGACCCGACGCCGCCGGGCGGTCCCGCGGGCGCGACCACGGGCGCCGGCAGCACGGCCTCGGCCGGTGTCTCGCCGAGCGGGGCGCCGACGGTCACGGTCACCGCGCGGCCGACCCGCACGCAGCGTCCGGGGACCGCCGCCCCGGCCGGGTACCGGGTGGTGACGGACGAGCAGGGGTTCCGGCTCGCCGTGCCGAAGGGGTACACGCGCTCCGTCGACGGACCGCGGGTGTTCTACAAGTCGCCGGGCGGGACCTTCCGCATCGGCATCAAGGTGACCGAGCCGGTGCCGGCCGGCGGGCCCGGCGGCGTCCAGCGGCGCTCGGCCGCGGCGGGCCCGAAGAACAATCCGGGCTACCGCGACGGCACGGTCACCGACACCACGCACCGGGGCGGCGCCGCCGCGCTGTGGGAGTTCTCCTGGGACGGCTTCAGCGTGACCGAGGGCGCCCGGCACACCGTCGACCTGTGCTGGCAGCAGGCGGGGCGGCTGTACGACGTGTGGGTGTCGGGGCCGGTCGGACGGCGTGCGGAGGCGCGCGGGCACTTCGACGTCGCCGTCGACACCTTCGCGCCTTCTGTCACGGATTGACCCGTTCCGCTGCTGCAGCGCGGTCACAATGCCATGACCTGAGTGGAACCGGGGCGCCCCCGCACGGTACTCATGGACGCATGAGTGACAACGGGGGAGCCGCATACGGCCCGAACGATCCCACCAGCTTCGGCCTCCAGCCGCCGCAGCAGCCGTACGCCGCCGCGCACCAGGGCACCCCGTACGGGGCGGGTGACGGGAACCCGTACGCCCAGCCCACGCAGGCCACCCCGTACCCGCACCAGCCGCAGGCCCCGCAGCACCCGCAGTCCCAGCCCGAGCGGCACCAGCAGGCGCCGCAGGCCCCGCGGCCCACGCAGGTCGTGCCGGACCAGGCCGACCCGGGCGCGGGCCGGCTCGTCGCGGGCCGCTACCGGCTGCTGAGCAAGCTCGGCCACGGCGGCATGGGCACCGTGTGGCGGGCCAAGGACGAGACGGTGGACCGCGAGGTCGCGGTCAAGGAGCCGCGCATCCCGGACCACCTGCCGGCCCAGGAGCGGGCCAACGCCTTCGAGCGCATGCGGCGCGAGGCGCGGGCCGCGGCGCGCCTCGACCACCCCGCGGTCGTGAACGTGCACGACGTCGCCGTCGAGGACGGCCAGCCGTGGATCGTCATGGAGTTCGTGCAGGGCCGCTCGCTCGGCGACGCGCTCAAGGAGGGCACGCTCGGCGCGCGCGAGGCCGCCCGGATCGGCCTGGAGGTGCTCGGCGCCCTGGAGGCCGCGCACGCCGCCGGCATCCTGCACCGCGACGTGAAGCCGGACAACGTGATGCTCGGCCGCCACGACCGCGTGATCCTCACCGACTTCGGCATCGCCCAGATCGAGGGCGAGACCAATCTGACGGACACGGGCGGCTTCGTCGGCTCGCCCGAGTTCATCGCGCCCGAGCGGGTGCTGGGCCAGCGCCCCGGCCCGGCCTCCGACCTGTGGTCGCTCGGCGTCGTCCTCTACGCGGCGACCGAGGGCGTCTCCCCGTTCCGCCGCAACAACACCCCGGCCACCCTGCAGTCCGTCCTGAACGCGACCCCGGCCGCGCCCGCCTCCGCGCAGGGCCCGCTGGCCGAGGCGATCAACGGCCTGCTCCAGAAGGACCCGGCCCGCCGGCCGAACGCGGCGCAGGTCCGCGCCCTCCTGGAGCGCGCCGCCGAACCGCCCGCGCCCCAGCCCACCCAGGTCGTCCAGATCGGCTCGGCGCAGAGCGGTCTGCGTCTGGGCCGCAAGACACTGCTCGGGATCGGCGCGGGCGTCGTCGTGGCCGCGGTCGCCGCGTACCTGGTCCTCGCGAAGCCGTTCGCCGGCCCGCTGCCGGACGGCTGGAAGAAGCACGACGAGGCGAAGCCGCTGGACGCGACCGTCGCGGTGCCCGCCGACTACATCCGGATCCCGGACGACGACACGGTCGAGATCACCTACAAGGACCCCAGCGGCGCGATCACCGTCATGCTGGCGCGCTGGGACCACGTCGAGGACAAGACCGACATCGCGGGGACGGCCGACGCCGAGGCGTTCAAGGACTCCGACGACATCAAGGACAACTCGTTCAGCGGCGCCGGCGGGCTGATGTCGAGCGACACCAAGCCCACCAGCGAGACCGACTCCAACGTCACGTACAAGGAGAAGGACGCCGCGCTCAACAAGATCACCTACGGTGTCAGCGGCACCGCGCTCGACCTGGACAAGGACGTGCCGCGCGAGGCGCAGGCGTTCTACTACAAGACCTCGGCCGGGGACATGTACCGGCTGTGGATCGACTATCCCGGCAAGGGCGACTTCACCGAGCGCGGCCGGGAGGTCGCCAAGACCGCCATCGCCAACCTCGACATCCACAAGCTCTGAGGTGGCCGCGCAGGGGGAACGGCTGATCGGAGGACGCTACCGGCTGGCCGAGCGCATCGGCTCCGGTGGCATGGGCACCGTGTGGCGCGCGGTCGACGAACGGGTCGGCCGTGACGTCGCCGTCAAGGAGCCGCGGCTGCCGGGCGATCCGGAGCGCGCCTACGCCCGGTTGCAGCGCGAGGCCCGCGCGGCGGCCCGCGTGGAGCACCCGTCGGCGGTCGCCGTGCACGACGTGGTCGTCGAGGACGGACTGCCGTGGATCGTCATGGAGCTGGTGCGCGGCGAGTCCCTGCACGAGGTGCTCCAGCGCGGTCCGCTGCCGCCCGCCGAGGCGGCGCGGATCGGCCGGGACGTGCTGGGCGCTCTGCGTGCCGCGCACGCCAAGGGGATCGTGCACCGCGACGTGAAGCCGGCGAACGTGCTGCTCGGCCCGCACGGCCGGGTCGTGCTCACCGACTTCGGCATCGCGCACGTGCAGGGCGAGGAGTCGCTCACGATGAGCGGCGAGTTCGTCGGCTCGCTGGAGTTCATCGCGCCCGAGCGGATGTCCGGCGACGGCGCGGGCCCGTCCAGCGACCTGTGGGCGCTGGGCGTGCTGCTGTACACGGCGGTGGAGGGCTGGTCCCCGTTCCGCCGCACGACGCTGGAGTCGACGCTCGCCGCGATCCTCTCCTTCGCCCCGCCGCCGCCCGAACGGGCCGGTGTGCTGGGCCCGTTGATCGACCGCCTGCTCGCCAAGGAACCGGCGGACCGGCCCGACGCGGCGACGGTCGCGGCGGGGCTCGCGGCCGCCGCCGACGGACGACCGCTGCCCCAGCCGTTCGACGCGCCGGTGGCCCAGGACCCGGCGGCGCTGCGGGAGTTGGGCGACGACGTCGGCACCGTACGGCTGAAGGCGCCCGCGCGGACCCCGGCGCGACCGTCCCCGGTGAAGCCGGCCCAGGAGACGCCCGCCCAGGAGACGCCCGCCCAGGCGACGCCCGCGACGAAGCGTCCACGCCGCCGCTCGCCGGTCGCGCTGATCGTCGCCGCGCTCCTGGGCGCCGTCCTGGTCGGCGGCGGGGTCTGGCTCGGCACCTCGCTCGGCACCTCGGGCGACGACGGCGCGCCCTTCTCCGAGGGGTCCGGCGGGGAGCTGCACGAGGCGTCCCTCATGCCGGAGGAGCCGCGGAACACGACCACGCCGGGCAAGGTGAAGGGCTGGACGGCACATGAGGAGAGCAGTGTGCGCGCGGTGATCTCCGTGCCGGACGCGCTCACCGACGTCTACCACGACCCGTCCGAGGACGGCGTCCAGTACACCGACCCCAAGAGCGACGTGACGCTGAGCCTGAAGCGCTGGGCCCCGGCCTCCGGCGGCTCGACGGCGTACGCCTGGGCCACCAGCGTCGGCGACTCGTACGCGGCGAACGGCAACACCGACATCAGCAAGACGGTCACCCGGACCAGCTTCCACGGCAAGGACGCGGCCCAGCTCGACATCACGTACCGCAGCGCCGCCGACAGCGGCCTCACGCGCGAGATGCGGCTCTACGTCGTCGACGACACGGGCCGCTACGACCTCGGGGTGAGCATGCCGAAGGGCGTGAGGACGTACGAGAAACAGGGCACCGACACCTTCAAGGGGGCCCGGGACAGGCTCGAACTCGAAAAGAGTTGACCGGTCCCGCGCGGACGGTGGCGGCACCGGCAAAGCCACTGATCAGCGGCTTTGCTGCCAGCGATCACTGGCGTGGTGTGTGGAGGCGGTGAAAGCCGATTACCGGTGGGTACACAAAGCGTCGGCTTCCGCATACCCTCCCCCTCATGACGGAGTCGCAGGCCACGCAGGAGAAGACCGGAACCAACCCGACAGCGGCCGCCCCCGAGGGTGCGCGCACCGCTGCCGACGTGGTCACGCCCGAGCTGATCGCCCAGCTCACCCGAGGCGTGGTCGGCTCGGGGCGGACCGCGAACCACACGCCGTTCACCGGCGAGAAGCTCGCGGACCTGCCGGAGTCGACGCCCGAGGACGTGGCCACCGCCTTCGAGCGGGCCCGCGCCGCCCAGGAGGTCTGGGCGAAGACGCCGGTGCGCAAGCGCGCCGCCGTGCTGCTGCGCTTCCACGACCTGGTGCTCGCCCGCCAGGCCGAGGTCCTCGACCTCATCCAGCTGGAGACCGGCAAGGCCCGTCTGCACGCGCACGAAGAGGTCCAGGCCGTCGCCGTCGCCTCCCGCCACTACGGCAGGAAGGCCCCCGCCTACCTCAAGCCCCGGCGGCACACCGGCGCGGTCCCGACCCTCACCAAGGTGACCGAGCTGCGCCAGCCGCGCGGCGTCGTCGGCCAGATCGCCCCCTGGAACTACCCGCTGGAGCTGTCGGTCGGCGACGCGCTCCCCGCGTTCGTCGCGGGCAACGCGGTCGTCATGAAGCCCGACACCGAGACCTGCCTGACCGCCCTGTGGGCCCGCGACCTGCTCATCGAGGCCGGGCTGCCCGCCGAGGTCTTCCAGGTCGTGCTCGGTGAAGGCCCGGTCGTGGGGCCCGAGTTGGTCAAGCACGCCGACTACGTCTCCTTCACCGGCTCCACCCGCACCGGCCGCGAGGTCGCGCAGGGCGCCGCCGCCCGCCTCGTCGGCGTCTCCCTCGAACTCGGCGGCAAGAACGCCATGCTGGTCCTCAAGGACGCCGACGTGGAGAAGGCCGCCGCCGGCGCCGTCCGCGCCTGCTTCTCGTCCGCGGGCCAACTCTGCATCTCCATCGAGCGGTTGTACGTCCACGAGTCGATCGCCGACGCCTTCCTGGAGCGCTTCGCCGCCCGGACGAAGGCCATGCGGCTCGGCACCTCCCTCGCGTACGGGGCCGACATGGGCTCCCTCGTCGGCGAGCGCCAGCTCACCACCGTGACCCGGCACGTCGAGGAGGCCGTCGCCAAGGGCGCCACGCTCGTCGCCGGCGGCGTCGCCCGCCCCGACATCGGCCCCTACTTCTTCGAGCCGACCATCCTCGACGGGGTCGAGGCCCCGATGTCCGTCTGCACCGAGGAGACCTTCGGCCCGGTCGTCTCGATCTACCGCTTCACGGACGAGGACGAGGTCATCGCACAGGCCAACGCCACGCCGTACGGCCTCAACTCCTCGGTCTGGACGAAGGACGCCCGGCGCGGCCACGAGGTCGCCGCCCGCCTGCGCACCGGCACCGTGAACATCAACGAGGGCTACGCCCCCGCGTACGGCAGCGTCCAGTCGCCCATGGGCGGCATGAAGCAGTCGGGCCTCGGCCGCCGCCACGGCTCCGAGGGCATCCTCAAGTACACCGAGGCCCAGACGGTCGCCCACCAGCGGGTGATGCCGATGGCCCCGTCCTTCGGCATGGACGACGCGGCCTACGCCAAGTTCATGACCACCAGCCTGAGCCTGATGAAGAAGCTCCGCCTCAAGTAGCCGCTTCCGTCCGCGGCCCGGTGGGGCTTCTCGCGCCCCGCGGCGGAGCCGCTGATAAACACAGCCCCGCGCCCCTGAAATGCAGACGCTTCGCGTCGCATTTCCCCGATGGGGCACTGCCCCGCTGGAGATCGCGCACGAAGTGCGCATCTTCAGGGGCGCGGGGAACTGCGCGACCAGCCCCCACCGGGCTGCACCCGGCAACGAGACATCCCCCGCCACGGCGAGAAGCCGAAGACCCGCACAAGGGAGACGCCCCCATGGCCCAGGCCGAGCAAGACCCCGGGTACGACTACGACGTCCTGGTCATCGGATCCGGCTTCGGCGGAGCCGTCACCGCCCTGCGCCTCACCGAGAAGGGCTACCGGGTCGGCGTCCTGGAGGCGGGCCGCCGCTTCGCCCCCGGCACCCTCCCCAAGAACTCCTGGGACCTCAAGAACTTCCTCTGGGCGCCGAAGCTCGGCATGTACGGCCTCCAGCGCATCCACCTGCTCGGCAACGTGATGGTGCTGGCCGGCGCCGGCGTCGGCGGCGGCTCCCTCAACTACGCCAACACCCTCTACGTGCCCCCGAAGCCCTTCTTCGAGGACCCGCAGTGGAAGGACATCACGGACTGGCAGGACGAGCTCGGCCCGTACTACGACCAGGCCAAGCGGATGCTGGGCGTACGCCTCAACCCGACGATGACCCCCGCCGACGTGCACCTGAAGGCGGCGGCCCAGTCCATGGGCATCGGCGACACCTTCCACATGGCCCCGGTCGGCGTGTTCTTCGGCGACGGCGAGGACGCGGACGGCACCAGCAAGGCGAAGCCGGGCACCCAGGTGCCGGACCCGTACTTCGGCGGCGCGGGCCCGGCCCGCAAGGCGTGCACCGAGTGCGGCGAGTGCATGACCGGCTGCCGGCACGGCGCGAAGAACACCCTGAACGAGAACTACCTGTACCTGGCCGAGAAGGCGGGCGCCTCCGTGCACCCGATGACCACGGTCGTCTCGGTCACGGACGACTCGCGGGGCGGCTACGCGGTCGCCACCCTGCCGACCGACGACAAGAAGAAGTCGGCGGGCCGCGTCTTCCGCGCCCCCAAGGTCGTCGTCGCGGCCGGCACCTACGGCACGCAGACCCTGCTGCACCGCATGAAGTCCGGCGGCCAACTCCCGTACATCTCCGCGAAGCTGGGGCATCTCACCCGCACCAACTCGGAGGCCCTGGTCGGCGCCCAGACCACCGACCGGCGCTACCGCAAGCGGCACGGCGCCGCGAAGGCCGACTTCACCAAGGGCGTCGCCATCACGTCCTCGATCCACCCGGACGAGAACACCCACATCGAACCGGTCCGCTACGGCAAGGGATCCAACGCGATGGGCGGCCTGACGGTCCTGCAGGTGCCCTACGCGGAGGGCTCGTCCCGCGTCGCCGGCTGGCTGGCGAACGTGGTCAAGCACCCGGCCCTGCTGGCCCGCTCGCTCTCCAACCACCGCTGGTCGGAGAAGACCATCATCGGGCTCGTCATGCAGTCCCTGGACAACTCGCTGACGACGTACCTGAAGCCGGGCGGCGTCGGCAAGGGCCTGCTCACCGCCGAGCAGGGCCACGGCGCGCCCAACCCGAAGCAGATCAAGGCCGCCACGGACGGCGCGTCCGCGATCGCCGCCGAGATCAACGGCTTCGCCGGGTCGAACGTCGGCGAGCTCATGGGCACTCCGCTGACCGCCCACTTCCTCGGCGGCTGCCCCATCGGCGACAGCGCCGAGACCGGCGTCATCGACCCGTACCACCGGCTCTACGGGCACCCGGGGATCTCGGTGGTGGACGGCGCCGCCGTCTCCGCGAACCTCGGCGTCAACCCGTCCCTGACCATCACGGCGCAGGCCGAGCGGGCCATGTCGTACTGGCCGAACAAGGGCGAGGAGGACCCGCGCCCGGAGGCCGGCGCCGCGTACGTGCGGCTCGCGCCGGTCGAGCCGAAGAACCCGGCGGTCCCGGCGGACGCGTTCGGCGCCCTGAAGCTCCCGTTCCTCGGCATGCCGGCGGTCCCGCCCAAGAAGTGACCGCACCTGATCCGGACGAGAAAGGACCCGCACCCCCCTCCGAGTGCGGGTCCTTCCTCGCTAGCGCGTCATGCCGCGCGCTCAGCCCTCGGCGCCCACCTTGCGGCGACGCACGGAGTAGACGACGCCGGCACCGGCGACGACGGCGATGCCGCCGATCATGCCGACGGTCGGCAGCATGGAGCTGGAACCCGTCTCGGCCAGCGACCCGTCGATCGGGGTGCTGCTCGCCTGCGGGGCGGGCGTGTTGGACGGACGCGGCTTGACCGGCTTGCCGGGCTTGCCCTTGGCGGGCGGCACCTCGCCCGGCTTCGTGCCGGCGGCCAGGATCTCGAACTCGTAGAGCGCGGTGTCGGCGTCGTTGAACGAGCAGACGCCGTCGCTGTCCACGCTCATGCCGAGCGTGACGGCGGCACCCCAGCCGGCCGGGGCCTTGGCGTCGACCTGGACGCGCAGCGCGAAGTCGGCGTGCTCACCCGGGGAGAGCGGACCGGACTCCTGGAACGGCAGCATGGTCTCCGCGCCGATCGTGACGTCGTGCCAGCCGTCGGCCCCGCGCCACTGCACGGTCAGGTGGTCGGTGGCGTCCGAGAACTCGTCGTCGTCCGCGACGGCGGCGACGTACAGCGACGCGTACATCTTGTCGAAGTCACGCTCGGACTTGTTTGCCACGCGGTACGTGAAGTCGTGCCAGCCGGAACCGGCGACGATCTTCGACGGCAGGCCGCGCAGCTCGGCGACGGTGCCCTTGTCGTCCTCGTCGGCGATGTCGTCGCAGGACTCCAGCGGGTCGGTGGTCTCCGACGGGCTGGGGCTGGTCGCGGGGGTCCCGGTGGCCGGGGTCTCCGTGGCCGGGGTCTCCGTGCCCGGGGTGACCGGCTTCGTGGTGTCCTCGGTGCCGGCCTCGGCGCCGGAACCGTCTTCCGTGCCGGAGCCGTCCTCGGCGCCCGCGCCGGCGGCGTCGGTGGCCGGGCCGTCGGCCGGGGTCGACTCCGCCTCCGACGGAGTGGTCGGCGCCGGGGACTCGGTCGAGTCGGCCGCCGGCGACTCGGCGCCGGCGGTGGTGACGGGAGCCGGGTCGTCCGCGAACGCGGCCGGGGCGGACAGGAGCGCGATCGGGGCGATGGCGGCCGTCGCGGCCGCCGTCACGAGTGCGCGGCGAAGCTTCATTCAGGACCTCGTGGGTACGAAGGGCGGCCCCGCGATGGCGGACGCGGACGTGGCCGTGGTTTCGCAAAGAGGACCCTTGATCGGCGCGCATGGTTGTCCTGCAACTGACAGGATCTTTATGTGACCTGGGTCACGGCCTTCGGTTCCCGGGCCCGTACGCCCAGGTCATGGGCCCCGGTGAAGTGCAGCCCGACCCCGTCGGGCCCCGCCGGGAACAGGTCCGTCTTGTTGCGGTCCATGACGTCGCTGCCGATCCGCCCGATCGGCACGGGCACCGCCGCGGCGGCCGACCGGTGCAGCCACAGCGTCCAGTCCTCCCGCTCCCCGCCGCGCCGCGCGGCCGCCTCCGCGTACGGCAGCGTGAACTCGAAGTGCTCGTCGGTCACCCGGACCACCGGCACCGAGAAGTCCCGCTCCTCGCCGGCCCGCGCGACGGCCACCACCCGCGCCCCGTCGAGCCCGCCGCGCACCCCGTACAGCGCCGCCCCGACCACGGCCCGCTCCGGCCCCGCGTCCACGTGCAGCACCTCGGCGTGCGCGGGCCGCAGCCAGACCCGCAGCGCGAGGAACCCGTCGGACGTGGCGTACGGCAGCCAGGCCGCGACCCCGTCGGGAACCGTCCGCGGGCTCGCCCCGACCCGCCGGGCCCGCTCGGCGAGCCCGCACTCCAGACGCCGCCGGCGGTCGGTGCCGCGCGGGGCGACGTAGCAGTCCCAGCGGCCCTCGGCGAGACGGTGCGCGTCGGCCGCGACCACGACCCGCCCGTCCTGCGGCACCGCGAGCCGCACCTCCCGCCCCTTGGGGTCCCGGCGCAGCCGCGCCACGAAGTCCAGCGGCCCGGCCGGCAGCGTCGCCGCGTCGAACCGCACGGTGAACCCGCCGTCGCCGCTCGACCGGGCGAACGCGACGGGAGCCGCGGGAGCGGGCGCCGGCTCGGCCGCGGAGGGCGAAGGCCCGGACGGGGGCGCCGCGGCGACCCGGGGCGCGGGAGCCGCGGACCGCAGCCGCCGCCACCACCGGGCCCCGAGCGAGGGCGCGGCCGGGGCCGCGACCGGCGCCGGACGCGGAGCGGGCGCCGCCGCGCCGCCGCGCTCCCGCCCGGCCCCCAGCTCCCGGAACAGCTCCTCGTACCGCAGCGCGACCGCCGCCGGCTCGAAGTCCCGGGCCCGCTCCAGCGCCGCCGCCCCGAGCCGTCCGCGCAGCGCGTCGTCCGACATGAGCCGGCGCAGCGCCTCCGCGTACCCGGCGACCCCCGCCTCCAGCGGCACGAGCAGCCCGTTCCGCTCGTGCTCGATGATCTCGGCCGGGCCGTGCGGGCAGTCCGTCGCGACCACGGGGACCCCGCAGTGCATGGCCTCGACGACGGTCATCCCGAAGGACTCCATGTCGGAGGTGACCGCCGCGATCGCGCCCTTCGCCCACTCGGTCTCGATGGGGGAGACCGGCCCCATGAGCCGCACCTGCCCGTACAGCCCGAGCCGGTCGATCCGCTCCCGCAGCGCCGCCTTCTCGGGCCCGCGCCCGTACAGCCGCAGCGCCCAGTCCGGATGCTCGGGGGCGACCTGCGCGAACGCGTCGACGAGCCGGTCGTAGCGCTTGACGGGGATGAGCCGCCCGGCCGCCACGATCACCTTGGAGTCCAGCGGCGACCGCTCCACGCCGGGCGCGGGCACCCCGTTCGGCACGCAGGTGATCCGCGTACGGACCTGGGGCAGCTCGGCGCGGTAGCGCGCGGCGTCGGCCTCGGACACGGTGACGAACGCGTCGAGCCGGGCCAGCGCCACGTTCTGCGCCTGGCGCACCTCGTCGGCGTGCCCGTCGTAGGAGAGGTGCTCCTGGCCGATGCGCAGATAGCGGTCGGCGCCGTACCGGGCGAGGTAGCCGTTGAGGATCGGCCGGGTCGCGATGACGATGTCGGCGTCGGTGCGGTCGAGGAACGCGGCGATCCGCTCGTCGTGCAGCGCGGTGTAGGCCAGCCGTCCGGTCCTGGTGCCGCGTTCGTGGTACATCACGCACGGCTGCTGTGCGAGGGGTTCGCGGTCGGCGCGGTCGGGTCTGTCCTCGCGCAGGTCGAGCAGGGTGGTCATCCGCACGCGGGGGTCGAAGGGCAGCCCGGTGCGGTCGAGCGCCCGGTGCACGCTCACGACCTCGACCCGGTGCCGTTCGGCGAGCGCCGCCGACATGTTGGTTGTGGCACGGATGGTGCCGCCGATGCCGTACGCGTTGTTGAGCAGGAAGACGATCTTCACGATGGGGCACCAATGTTCCGCTATTGCGCTGTGTTGAGCGTCATGTGCGAGCAGTACAACCTTTTCGCCGATCCCCGATCGTTATGGGGAACGGGCGGTCAGGAGTGGTCCGACACCCCAGGTCCCGGCTTTGATGGCCGCTCGGCGCGACCGCAAGGGCGGTCGCGCGAGTGCATGAGGTGGAGAACGAACGTGAAGTCAGGTCTCGGGCGCACGCTGGCAGGGGTCGGTGCGCTGGTCGCGCTCACGGCGACCGCGGGTTGCGGCGGCGGCGGCGCGGACGACGGCGGCAAGACCGTCGACAAGCCGTCCGCGAAGGCGTCGGCCACGGCCGAGCCCGGTCCGAAGCCGCTCGGCGAGGCGCAGCTGAAGAAGGCGGCGCTCGCGCAGGGCGATGTGAAGGGCTACCGGATCACCCCGGCGTCCGAGGACGAGATCCCGGACGTCAGCGTCCCGGCGAACCCGGCCTCGTGCCAGGCGATCGCCGACCTCTTCTTCGTCGGGACGGAGCCGGACGCCGAGGCGCGGGTGGCCCGCTCGGTGATCTCGACGGAGCAGACGGACGCGACGCTCCTGAAGGTGGGCCTGCTCGCCCACGAGGAGGCGAACGCGAAGAAGATCCTCGCCGAGGTGCGCGAGGAGAGCGAGAAGTGCCACGCGTACGAGCACACCGACTACCAGTACAAGGACGTCAAGCCGGGCGAGACGCCGAAGCTGGGCGACGAGGCGGTCGCGTTCACGCTGCGCGGTGACATCGACGGCGACAAGATGACGTTCGGGTACACGGTCGTGCGCAGCGGCTCGACCCTCGTCGTCTTCCAGGCGCTGAACGCTCTGGGCGGCGCCGAGGCCGAGGTGCCGGACGAGGTCGTCAAGGCGCAGATGGACAAGCTGGAGAAGCAGGCGTAACCGCCGGCTGGTCGAGCAGGGGACCTGAAGCGAAGGCGTGGGGCCGGTCTACGCATCGTGCTCACCGATGGGGTCTGAAGTGCTGGTGTGTGGGGGCGGGACGGAGGCCGACCGGCCCCGGGCGTCCCCGGGACCGGCCGTTTCCTTGGTGTGACCGGGCTGCTGTCCCCTGCCGTCCGGTCACTGAGCTGAAGCGAGGTCCCACGACGTACGGCGTCACCGTGACGTCTCATCGCTCCAGCGGAGCCACGCGTGGTTCGGGCGGCCCGCCCCTGGCTGGCACGGACTAACCGAACCAACGAAGCGCTTCCCTCCGGGTCACGCGCCGTACGGGTGAGCCCGGAATCGAACTCGGGTTCGGGTGTGTGGGGCCCGATGAGATGCGCACGCAGTGCGCATCTCAGGGGCGCGGGGAACTGCGCGACCAGCCCCCGCCGGGCGGCACCCGGCGACACACGGCCGGAGCTACGGCGGAGCCCCACGGCACCCCGAATCCCCACACGCCCGAGCCGGTAGAATCGGGGTCACGACTCCCCGCTCAGCCGCCGGAAGGCAACCCGTGTCATCAGCGACCCCCGCTGCCACCACCCCCGACACCGTCCTGGTCGTCGACTTCGGTGCGCAGTACGCCCAGCTCATCGCCCGCCGCGTCCGTGAGGCCCGGGTCTACAGCGAGATCGTGCCGAGCACCATGCCGGTCGCGGAGATGCTCGCCAAGAACCCGGCGGCGATCATCCTCTCCGGCGGCCCCTCGTCGGTCTACGCGGAGGGCGCCCCGCGCCTGGACCGCGCGATCTTCGACGCAGGCGTCCCCGTCTTCGGCATGTGCTACGGCTTCCAGCTGATGGCCACGGCCCTCGGCGGCACCGTCGACGACAACGGCGCCCGCGAGTACGGCCGCACCCCGCTCTCCGTCTCCAAGGCGAGCTCCACGCTGTTCGAGGGCACCCCCACCGAGCAGTCGGTGTGGATGTCGCACGGCGACGCCTGCTCGGCCGCCCCCGAGGGCTTCACCGTGACCGCGTCCACGGACGTCGTCCCGGTCGCCGCCTTCGAGAACGACGAGAAGAAGCTGTACGGGGTCCAGTACCACCCCGAGGTCATGCATTCGACCCACGGCCAGCAGGTGCTCGAGCACTTCCTGTACCGCGGCGCCGGCATCGAGCCGAGCTGGACCACGGGCAATGTGATCGAGGAGCAGGTCGAGGCGATCCGCGCCCAGGTCGGCGACAAGCGCGCGATCTGCGGTCTGTCCGGCGGCGTCGACTCCGCCGTGGCCGCGGCCCTCGTCCAGAAGGCCATCGGCTCGCAGCTCACCTGCGTCTACGTCGACCACGGCCTGATGCGCAAGGGCGAGACCGAGCAGGTCGAGAAGGACTTCGTCGCCGCGACCGGGGCGAACCTGAAGGTCGTCGACGCGTCCGAGCGCTTCCTGAACGCGCTGGCGGGCGTCTCCGACCCGGAGACCAAGCGCAAGATCATCGGCCGCGAGTTCATCCGCGTCTTCGAGCAGGCCCAGCTGGAGATCCTCCAGGAGGACGGCCCCGAGGTCGCGTTCCTCGTCCAGGGCACCCTGTACCCGGACATCGTCGAGTCCGGCGGCGGCACCGGCACGGCGAACATCAAGTCGCACCACAACGTCGGCGGTCTGCCCGACGACATCGAGTTCGAGCTCGTCGAGCCGCTGCGCCAGCTGTTCAAGGACGAGGTCCGCATGGTCGGCGCCGAGCTGGGCCTGCCGGACGAGATCGTCCAGCGCCAGCCGTTCCCGGGCCCGGGTCTCGGTATCCGCATCGTCGGCGAGGTGACGAAGGACCGTCTCGACCTCCTCCGCGAGGCCGACGCCATCGCCCGCGAGGAGCTGACGGCGGCCGGTCTCGACCGCGAGATCTGGCAGTGCCCGGTCGTCCTGCTCGCGGACGTCCGCTCGGTCGGCGTCCAGGGCGACGGCCGCACCTACGGCCACCCGATCGTGCTGCGCCCCGTCTCCTCCGAGGACGCCATGACGGCGGACTGGACCCGGATGCCGTACGAGGTCCTCGCCCGGATCTCGACCCGCATCACGAACGAGGTCGCGGACGTCAACCGCGTCGTGCTCGACGTCACGAGCAAGCCGCCGGGCACCATCGAGTGGGAGTAGTCCCCACGGTTCAGTGAGAGTGGCGCCCCCCCCCCCCCGGGGGGGGACCGTGGCGTTTCAAGGGGCCGGGCAACCGTGGGGCCCGGGCGCCCCCCCCGGTGCCCCCCCCCCCCCCCCCCGACGGG